>DFBR01000055.1:0-2638 GCA_002367375.1 Erythrobacter sp. UBA3075
CGCCACCAGTTCTCGTTCTGCAGATACCAGCGTAAAGTTTGCGCAAGCCCGTCTTCGAAATCGTTTGAGGGGATGTATCCCAGTTCATCACGCGCCTTGGTTTCGTCGATCGCGTAGCGCCGGTCGTGACCTTGCCGGTCGGTGACGAAGGTCTTCAGTGTGTTGGTGGGGCAACCCTGCGCCGCTGGCGCATCGGGGTAGCGCTCGGCCAGTCCGTCGACCTGGGCAAAGGCGCGGTCCACCTCAGTGCAAATCCGGTCGATCACTGCCATGTTGGGCAATTCTTCGCCTCCGCCGATATTGTAAACTTCGCCCGGTTCTCCGCGATCAAGGCAGGCCTCGATCCCCCGGCAATGGTCCTCGACGTGCAGCCAATCGCGCACATTCATCCCGTCGCCATAGATCGGCAGGGCGCGTCCGTGCAGGGCGTTGAGCAGGAACAGTGGAATCAGTTTTTCGGGGTATTGATACGGCCCGTAATTGTTCGAGCAATTGCTGGTCGTAACTTCCAGCCCGAAAGTGTGGTGGTAGGCGCGCACAAGATGATCGGATGCTGCCTTTGAAGCCGAATAGGGCGAATTTGGCTGGTACTGAGTCGTCTCGCTGAAGGCTGGATCATCAGGTCCGAGCGAGCCGTAAACTTCATCTGTCGAGATGTGGTGGAAGCGGTGCTCGCGGCCCGATCCCTTGTCGAGCCAGACGCTGCGCGCAGCCTTAAGCAGTGAATTTGTTCCAAGGATGTTTGTATCGATGAAGGCATCAGGCCCAGTGATCGAGCGATCAACATGGCTTTCCGCTGCAAAGTGAACAATGGTGCCGATATTGCGCTCGCGCAGCAGATTTTCGACCAGATCGGTGTTGCGAATATCGCCCTTCACCAGTTCCGCCTGTTCGACGCCCGCGATGGTCGATTCATTGCCCGCATAAGTCAGGCAATCGAGCACGATAAGCGCGTCATCGGGATGCTTTTCTGCCCAGTAATGGACGAAATTTCCGCCAATAAAACCCGCGCCGCCGGTGATGAGCAGATCAGCCAAGATATTTCTCCGCCCGCAGCATATGCCAAAGGTTTGTGCGCCAATTGGTGTAGCCATCGCCGAGCAACTCGCGCGTTGCACTGCAATCGAGCAGCGAGAAGGCGGGCCGTGCGGCTGGCGTGGGATAGTCTGCGGTGGCTATAGGAATGATCGGCACGCTGCGATCAAGAAGTCCCATCGCGCGCGCTTCTTCTTGAATGGCGACGGCGAAATCATACCAGCTGGCAACGCCCGCATCGCTGTGGTGGAAAGTGCCCTGCGCGCCGGCGTCAACCAGCCCCCAGATCACCTTGGCAAGGCCCGGAGCCCATGTCGGCGTGCCGATCTGATCGGCCACCACGCGCAACTCGTCTTTCTCGGCCATCAGCCGCAGCATGGTGCGCACAAAATTCGCGCCCCCGGCGGTATAGACCCATGCTGTCCGCACCAGCAGGTCGCTGTCGCGCAGATGATCCTCGCCCGCTGCCTTTGTACGGCCATAGGCGGACAACGGATTGCGCATGTCAGCTGGGCGGTAGGGACGGCTGGAGCTGCCATCGAACACGAAATCGGTCGAGACATGCACCAGTCTGCCTTCATGCGCAGCCACCAGCGCGGCGACGGCATCGGCATTGATAGCGCGCGCCTCCTCCTCATCGCTCTCCGCCTGATCGACGGCGGTATAGGCTGCGGCATTGATGATGAGATCGGGCGCGGCATCGCGCACCAGCGCAGTGATTGCATCGGTGTCGGTCAGATCGCAATCGCTCCGGTCGACCGCACGGATCGTCATTCCGGATGGCGCGGTGTCGATGAGCCCACGGCCCAATTGTCCGGCGGCCCCTGTAATCAGAACTTTCATGCGAAGGCCTGTACGTCGCGCAAGCTCTGGCCTTCGCGGTCCTTGGCTGACAGTTGAATCTCGAGGCCATCTGCGGGCCATGCGATGCCAACTTCGGGATCGTCCCACGCCAGCGAATGCTCGTGTTGGGGAGCATAGGGCGCGTCACATTTGTAGAGGAAGTCAGTGTCATCCTCCAGCGTGAGGAAGCCATGCGCGAAGCCCTGTGGCACCCAGAACATGCGCTTGTTCTCCGCAGAAAGTTCAATGCCTGTCCACTTGCCAAAATTTGGCGAACTGCGTCGCAGGTCGACCGCGACATCGAATACGGCGCCCGATACCACACGCACCAATTTGCCCTGCGGACCCGGATTCTGAAAATGCATCCCGCGCAGCACGCCCTTTTGCGAGCGCGAGTGATTGTCTTGCACGAAATCCAGATCGAGACCCGCAGCCGCGAATTTGGCCGCGCTCCAGCTTTCCATGAAGAACCCGCGCTCATCACCGAACACCTGCGGTTCGATAATCAGCGGTCCTTCGATGTCGCAGGTGATCACTTCCATCAGCGCGCACCTTCGGCAAGCAGCGCCATCAGATATTCGCCGTAACCCGATTTGCGCAAAGGTGCAGCGATCGCTTCGAGCGCGGCATCATCAATGAAACCTTGTCGCCAAGCGATCTCTTCGGGGCAACAAATCTTCAAGCCCTGCCGCTCCTCAGTAATCCGCACATAGGTGGCGGCATCGAGCAATGAGGCATGGGTGCCGGTATCGAGCCAGGC
>DFBR01000055.1:2749-3143 GCA_002367375.1 Erythrobacter sp. UBA3075
GAAGAGGCTTGGCCATTCTCATCAAAGGCCACAACGCCGTAATCCTGCGGATTGTTGACCCGGTAGGCGAAAACGCTCGCGCCCTCGTCTCGCCCCGAGGCGCTGGACAACAATTCGGGCAGGCCGTGGCCGTAAAACAGATTGTCTCCCAGCACGAGCGCGCTCGGGTCACCGGCAATGAAATCGGCCCCGATGTGGAACGCCTGCGCCAGACCTTCGGGGTTGGGCTGCACCGCATAGCTGAGCGAAATGCCGAAATCCGAACCATCGCCCAACACGCGCTGGAACTGCGCCTGATCTTCGGGCGTGGTGATGACGAGGATATCGCGAATGCCCGCCAGCATTAGCGTGGAGAGCGGAAAATAGATCATCGGCTTGTCGAAAACCGGCATCA
>DFBR01000160.1:0-15226 GCA_002367375.1 Erythrobacter sp. UBA3075
GCGCATTCGGTCAGCGCGATAAAGCCTGCCTGCATCAAATCGTCGACTTCCAGCCCGTCGCGTCCGGTGCCGTAAATATGCCACGCTGCCTTGCGCACCATCGGCACGAAACGGTCCACGCGGTCGGCTACAATGTCTTGCGCGCCATAGGCGGCGAATGCGGTATGATCGTGTTTCATGCCGCCATCTCCTGTGTGTTGTGTGTGAGGCCAGCGGTAGGGGCTGTCGGCGACGGCGCGGCTGACTGATCGTCACCGATCACGCCGACCATCTCAACCGGCTGATGCGGTGGCAGCTCGGCGATCGAGAGCACCAGGCATGACGGCGCGCGCTGACGCAGAAGAGCCGTGAGCGCACGCCGCGCAGGCGGCTGCACGATCAGCGCGAGGCCGCGATCCTTGCCCGCAGCGGCGATGTGCGCATTGACCTTTTCGCCAATCATGCGCGCGCAATCAGGTTCGATAACCGGCTGGCCTGTTGCCGGATCGCGAATGCCGCCAAGAATTGCGCCTTCGAGCGAGGCATCGAGTGTCATCACGCCCAATGTTTCTGACGGTGAACAGACCTGCCCAACAATCCAGCCGCCGAGATCGGCGCGCACATGATCGACCAGCGCATCGAATTCGGCGGTTTTTTGCAGTCCCAGCGCGAGGCTGGAGAGGATTGGCAACGGATGCGCCAGCGAAATTCCGTCTGCCAGCAACGCCCGTAGCAGGCGCGTAATCGCGGCAAGCGACAGCGGCTCGGGATGGATCGCTTCCACGAGGCCCGGCGCGTCCTCACGCAGCGAATCGAGAATGCTGCGCACCTCTTCCGGGCCAAGCAGCTCGTCTGCCCGCGTGGCCAGCAATTGGTTCACATGGGTGGCGATTACAGTGGGCACATCGACTGCAAGGAAACCCTCGGCAATTGCAGAATCGCGGTCCGCCGGGCGAATCCATAAGGCCGGGCAATCGAAGCTGGGGTCGCGGGTCTCATCGCCTATCAACCCATGGGCTTTGCCCAGCCCGCCGGTATCGATCGCGAGCAGGCATTGCGGTTGCGCTTCGAAACGTGACAGCTCCACCCCGCCCAGCATCACCCGCCAGACATTGGCCGGCAGGTCGAGCGAATCGCGAATGCGGAACTGCGGCACGACGAAACCGAAGGTCTCACTCAATTGTTTGCGCACCCCGGTAATGCGCGTGACCAGCGGCGAACCGCGGCTTTGCTCGACCAGATGCACCAGGCCATAGCCCAGCTCCAGCGTCACCAGCGTCCGATCGCTAACATCGCCAATGGCAATGCCCTTGGGCTTTTCCGGTTCGGCTTCAGGCACGGCATTCGCCGCCTGATCAAGCCGTTTCTTGAGCGCGCGATAGAGCCAGAAAGCGAGCGCGGCGGCGGGCAGGAAAACCATTTGCGGCATCGCCGGGATCAGGCCAATTGCTCCCAGCACCAGCGCCACGGGCAGCCAGCTGGCAGGTTTGCCAAACTGCCGTCCGATTTGGCCGACAAGGTCGCTCTGATCGCTAACGCGGGTCACAATTGCGGCGGCAGCGATCGACAGCAGCAGGCCAGGGACCTGCGCCACAAGCGCATCGCCCACGGCCAGCGTCACATAAACCTCGGCGGCCTCGCCAGCAGACAGTTCATGCGTGATCATGCCCAGCGCAAAGCCCGCAATCACATTGACCGCGAGGATCAGCAGCGCGGCAATCGCATCGCCTTTGACGAATTTGGATGCACCATCCATCGCGCCGTAGAAATCGGCTTCGGTCGCCACTTCGGCGCGGCGGGCCTTTGCCTCGTCTGCAGTCATCAGCCCGGCAGCGATATCAGCATCGATGGCCATCTGCTTGCCCGGCAATGCGTCGAGCGTGAAGCGCGCGGAGACTTCGGACACGCGGCCCGCGCCCTTGGTAATCACCACCATGTTGATGATCAGCAGGATCACAAACACGAACAGTCCAACCGCGAAATTGCCGCCCACCAGAAACGCGCCGAAACTTTCGATCACTTGGCCCGCTGCCGCGCCGCCTTCATGGCCATTGACCAGCACGATGCGGGTCGAAGCGACGTTGAGCGCGAGGCGCAGCAGGGTGGCGAACAGCAGGATCGTGGGAAAGGCAGAGAAGTCGAGCGGCTTGGCGGCGTTAAGCGCCGCCATCAGCACACCAATCGACAGCGCGATGTTGAATACAAAAAACGCATCCAGCATCACGGTAGGGATCGGCAGCACCATCATGGCGATCAGCGCGAGAATCCCGGCGGGCAGAGCCAGCGTGGCGGGCGAGAAAGGCAGCTTGCGTGTCATAGTCCGAATGCCTCCAGGCGGGCATAGGCACTGCGCACATGCGCATGACCCGGCGCGCTGATGTCAGCTCCGGTCAGCGCGAAGCTGTTTTGCAGTGTCTGCGCCATGGAAGGTCGCCCAGCCGTAACCTGCCAATTCGCGGCGGGCGCGTTTACCGGCACATAGGGCGATGAAACGGGAATGGGCCCCGGCGGTGACGAAGCTGGAGGAAACGAAGCTGGTGGGCGCGCGGATTGCGGGACGGGTCCGCCCGCGCCTGCTTCCATAGCCCGCTCCACGCGTGTTCGCACCAGAGCCATGACATCGGACACAGAGCGCGCCGCGCCGGATCGCTCGTAGAAAATCGGTTGATTGGCACGCGCCGCAGCAGGCAGCACGGACGCGGCGGCAGTGTCAGGCGAACTCGCCAGCGTGCCGAGGAAGCGGGTCGCCCCTCGCGCACCAAGGAAATGCGCCATGTACAATTCGCTCGCGTCAGGATCGCGGCCCAGCACCGGCGCGAGCGCCGCACGATTATCGTCCGCCAGCGCCCCAGCCATCAGCGATGATGCCTGGGGATCGAAGCGTAGCGCCATAATATCATCGCGCATGGCTGGGTCAGTAATCTGCGCGCGGCCGCCACGCATGGCGATAGCCTCGGCCATATCGCCATAGCCCAGCGCGTCACCATGTCGATCAAGCGTGGCGAGCCAGGTCTGGTCAATGAACTGGAACAACCCGCTGGCGCTGGACGTGCGTGCCTCGGCCATCGGATCGAGCCCGGATTCGATGCGTGCCTGCGCCAGCAGATAGGAGAAATCGACGCCGGTCCGCTCCGCTGCTTGGGCGATAGCGGCGCGTGTTTGCGCCTCTGCACCGGTGGGTGCGACTGGTTGCGTTGTAATCGATCCGTCGCTCATCGGCGGGATTCCTTGCTGCCATTACATGCCAGCAAATTCAGCAAGAAGCGTGCCACATGCGATCATTGTGGCACGCGTCCTTGCGATCAGGCCTGCCGCATGGCGGGACCGGAATAGAGGCCGGGAGACTGGGTCAAAGCATCGAGCCGTGCCGCGACATTGGCAGCAAGCAAATTGCGCAAGCGGCGGTTGACCTCGTTCTGATGACGCGCCGCTTCCAGCAGGCCGCGGCACTCAGCATCCACTGCAGTGCGCTGCGTCTCGAGACTATCGCACAAATTCTGCTTGCCCGAGGTGGCGAGTACCAGCGCATCGACATCAAGACCGGCAAGCGCTTGCCGCTCATCTTCCAGGACGGCAAGCATTTGCCGCAACTTGGCCGCAAGGCCTGCTGCGCCCGTCATTGGCCCGCTCATTGACCGGTGCTCAGCATGAGCCGCGCGGCGATGATCGCGTCGGTGATTTCTGCCGGAACGATGGGATAGCTGCCATCGCGCAAGGCATCGCGGATTTCAGTGACCCGCTGGTTATCAACCGGCACACTGCCCGCCGAAACGCGGGCATCGGTCTGCACTGCCACACCCTTGTCGGCGACATCCGAATTTGCGGTATCGCGCGCCGGGGCGCTGGGCTTTGCGGTGTCTTGCGTCGCGCTGCGCACGGCGCTCGTGCTGCTCAATCTTGTTACATCATAGGGCGACATGGTCGGCTCCCTCTTGTTATCTTCACACTGCAGAACGGCAGCGCCTGCACGATCTTAAGAAAAAATTTGCGATCATTTTCAGCTGATCGGGATCACCGCGCGTCCCGGCGTCACGATGCGCGCGCGCAATGCTTCGCGATTGCCTTCAGGGCGAATACGGATCCATGCGCCAATCGCGCCGTCTTCCAGCGCTTCGCCCTGCTGCGCGATAGAAAATCCGCGGCCTTCGATGATGAGCGAGATTATTTGCCCGCGCTCCACCACGCTAACCGGGGCCTGTTCGGGAACGCCGCTTCGCGCATTGCCCGCGCCGGTGTTGACGGGAACGAAGATGCGCCACGAAGAACCGGCATTGCATTCCACCCGGATCATGTCGGCGCGCCTGCCGTGCCACGTCAGATCGAGTTGCTGCGGACACGCCGTCAACCGCAATCGCCGGTCCACCGGGTGCCGCGCACCGCCCGGCGTTCCCACCGGAGCGCCGGTGAAGGCGGCCAGCTCGGCATCGATGGCGCCGTGATCCGCAAAGCGGCCATCCTGCGCCGCCGCGCTTATCGACAGGGACATTGCGAGGATCGGGCCAAGGCTGGCCCAGAACAGCGTTTGCCACAACGGGCCGTTGGGACGGAGAATGAATTGCGACATGATGTTTGCTCCCGATTGCGCGGGGCGGTGCCCCTAGATCTGCTGGGAGTTTAGCAAGGAGCGTGCCAGCAACGGGTCCCGGTCATGTGCGAAATAGGCGATCACTTGCTGCTGCGCGGCTTCTTCCACGATCAGGCGCGGCTGTCGGCCTAACGCGATGGCCTCCTCCGCCAAGGCGTCGCAGCGCACGACGACATCCCTGCGCGTAGTCGCGCCATCATATTGGCACAGCAAGGTAAGCTGCTCGCCTTCGCCGAGCTGGTGGCGCAAGAGCCATTCGCGCAGTGGCGGGGCTCCGGCGCTATCGATGAAGACCGATGTTGCCACACCTTCGCCGATTCCCTGCGCCAGAACTTCTCCATCTGGCATTTCTATTTCTTGCTTACTGACTGCATTGGCGAGGCCGGTGGCGGTAATCACGAACAGGATCAGCGCCAGATCTGCGAAGGGAACCAGCCAGCCCTGTCCCGGAGCGGAAGGGCTGGCGATCACGCTGCTTCTCCCAAGCTGTCGTCGTGCGGCTGATCCAGAAGGCTATTCGACGAACGCTCTGGGTCGATCTGACGGACCAGCCAGTCAATCACTTCGCGGCGGTCAGCATCCTCGCGGGCACCGCGCCGTTCAATCAGACGCGCCAACGGGTGGAGCACCAGATGCGCCAGCAGCAGGCCGTAAAGCGTTGTCAGGATGGCCATGCCGATGTCGACCAGCAATGCGCTGTCGACCCCGGCGGCAATCTGCATCTGGCTAAGGGCAAACAGCGTCCCTGCCATGCCAAAAACCGGCGCGAGTTCGGCAGCCAGTTGCAAGGGTCGCAGTCCCCGCTCACGCGCGGCAATGCGCCTGTGAAGCAGGATTTCATGTGTTGCCACCAACGAGCCAGGTGAACGGTCATGCACCAGCGCGTCAGTTGCGGCGGCAATGTCTTCATCCGATGTCTGGCAAGGCTGGGCGCGCAGCAGTCCATCATGGCGGATCGCTTCGACATCACGGGCAAGTTCGGCGCGGTTCGCTTCGGCATCAAACCGTGGACGCACCAGCATGGCGAGGGCAACCAGCATCGCATGCAATTCGCGCCGCCCGCTGCCCAGCAGCACGGCCAGTGCCGTTCCGCCAAGCACAATCCCCGCCCCGACAGGGTCCAGCAGAGCGGCATAATTCATGGGGCCTCTTTCAATCCTTGGCGTTGGTGTGTGCCATGCAGAACGGCGCGTCTGCGGGCCGGATTAAGGAGGGCGGCAATTTTGTGCCGATTGCGGCAAAGGTTTGCCGTTCAGCCTCAGCGCACCGGGAGAGCATGCGCAATTGGCACGCCTCTTGCGAAACCCCTGCCACGCGAGCGGACGCCCCGTCTCGCCCAAGGCAGGAGGCCATGATGAGCGAGAGACTGTTCGGCATTCACGGCGCGGCGCTGGAATTGCGTTCCCACCGCATGGGAATGCTCACATCCAACATCGCCAATGCCGCAACGCCGGGATATCAGGCACGCGACATTGATTTCTCCGCCGCGCTGGAAGCCCGCACCAATGGTGCCGGGCGCGATGGCGCAATCGCCAGCGCAACACGTTACCGCGTGCCGACCATGCCATCACTCGATGGCAATACGGTGGAGCTGGCGAACGAGCAGATGGCCTTTGCCGAAAACGCCGTCGCCTATTCAGCCACGCTCACATTCCTCACCGGCCGGGTGAACACCATTACCCGCGCGCTGAAGGGGGAATAGCCATGTCCTCAAGTAGCACAGCGATAAGGCAAGATAGATGAGCGATAATCCAGGCCTCTTCAGCATCGTCCAGCGCGGCATGTCCGCGCAGATGATCCGCATGAACACTGCCGCTTCCAATCTCGCCAATGCCGGGTCAGTCGCGAGCAGCGAGGACGGCGCTTACCGTCCCTTGCGCCCTGTGTTCGAGCAGCAGCTTGACCAAGCCACCGGGCTTTCCAGCGTGCGCGTGTCCGAAGTGCGCCAGTCCGATACCGCAGCCATTCGCCGTCACGATCCCGATCACCCGCTGGCTGATGCCAATGGCGATGTGTGGGAAGCGGCGGTCGATGAAAGCGCGGAGATGGTCGAGATCATGGAAAGCGCACGCCAGTATCAGAACCTCGTCGAGGCAATGCAGACCGCCAAGCAATTGATGCTCGAAACAATCAGGAGCAAGTGATGACCGATAGCCTTCTTTCCCAGCTCACCCCCAATTTGCAGTCGATCAACGGCGACCTTTCGCCAGCCGTCGCTGCCAACAGCGCGAGCGAGCTCGATCAGGGTGATTTCCTGCGCCTGCTGATGACCCAGCTGCAACAGCAGGACCCGTTCGAGCCGGTCGACAATAAGGAAATGCTGGCGCAGATGGCGCAGTTTTCCGCGCTCGCCGGCTCTGCCGAAACCAATGAAGCGCTCGCCAATATTGCGGGCAAACTGGATGCGCTGATCGACGCGCAAAAGGCCGCGCTCGCCGCGCAAAATACCCCAGCCACAACCGATATCGAAACCTAAGGGAGCACCACAGCCATGACTTCGTTCTACACCTCGCTCAACGGCCTGAAGAACTCGCAGACCGATCTCAGCACGATCGCGCACAATATCGCCAACGCAGAAACCACCGGCTTCAAGAAGAGCAGCGTCGAATTTGCCGATATCGTGGCCAATGGCTCCGCCGCCAATCCGCGCCTGTCGCAAGGGCTTGGCGCCACAGTCGCGGGCATCAGTCAGAATTTCGGGCTGGGCGCGATCGAGCAGACCGGGCGCAGCCTCGATGTCGCGATCGACGGCGATGGTTTCTTTGCCATGCGCAATCCCGAAAGCGGGCAGGTCCTGTTCACCCGCAATGGCAATTTTCAAGTCGATGCAACCGGTAATGTGACCGATTTTTCGAGCAAGAACCTCCAGATGTTCGACGTGGATGCAACTGGAGCGGTGATCAATCCCGGCACGACGGTGGATGCGGTCGTACCCATTACCAATGGTGCGGGCGCGGATTTGTCCAGCATCCAGATCGAGAAGAATGGCAACATTCTGGCGGCCTATTCAGACGGCACGACCACTACCGTGGGCCGCGTGGCGCTTGCCACATTTGTCGCGCCCACAGGGTTGCAACCCGTAGGCTCAACCAATTGGGAGGCAACCGGCTTTTCCGGCACGCCGAGCTACGAATTGCCCGGCAATGGCCGCAACGGCCAATTGCTCGCCGGAGCGCTGGAGAAATCCAATGTCGATCTGGCTGAGGAAATGGTCGGCCTAATCACTGCGCAGCGCAATTTTCAGGCGAACGCCAAGGCGATCGATACCGCGACGCAATTCTCGCAGACGATCATCAATTTGCGCAGCTGATCCGCCGCCAAATCCGCCGCCTGACCTCGCTCAATGGGAGATAAGCCATGGACCGCATGATCTACACTGCCCTTACTGGCATGGATGCCGCGATGACGCGTCAGCGCGCCATTGCCAGCAACCTTGCCAATGCCAACACGCCCGGCTTTCGTGCCGAGACTTTCGCAACGCAGCCCATGCATGTGCGCGGCGCGACATTCGATGTGCGCGGCTTGGCGCAGGGCGCAGTGCGCGGAGCGGATCTGTCTCCTGGCACCACTGTCGATACCGGGCGCTCGCTCGATATAGCAGTGAACGGCGCGGCGCTGATGGCGTTCCAGAATCCCGCTGGCGAGGAAGTCTATTCGCGGCGCGGCGACCTCTCGATCAATCCCGCCGGAATGCTGATGAATGGCGAGGGGCTGCAAGTAATGGGCGGGAATGGCCCGATCACCGTGCCGCCAGGCTGGGACGTGTCCTTTGGCACTGATGGCACCGTCTTCGCCGCCGATCCTGCCGCGCCCGATGCTCAGCCGCAGGAAGTGGGCCGGATCAAGCTCGCCAGTGCTGCCGGAAGCGCGGTAGCCAAGGACCTCGACAACCAATTGCGCGTGATCGGCGGCGGCGTGCTGCCGGTTGATATCGAAGCGCGCATTACCCCCGGCGCGCTGGAACAGAGCAATGTCGATAGCGCCGGAACACTGGTCGAAATGATCGAGGCCCAGCGCGCTTTCGAAAACCGGGTGAAGATGATCTCCACCGCCGAACAGCTCGATCAGGCGTCGAGTCGCCTGATGTCGCTTCGCTGATCGAGCCGCTAATTCATAAAAGGAACACGCCATGCCCACATCCGCCTTGCAAGTTGCCCGCACCGGGCTTGAAGCGCAGGACACGCGTATGCGCGTTATCGCGCACAATCTTGCCAATATCGGCACCACCGGATTCAAGCGCGATCGCGCCGATTTCGAGACGCTGTCCTATGATGATGCGCGCGTGGCCGGGCAACGCTCGACCGGCGAAACCGCCTATGCCATCGGATTAAACCTTGGGACCGGGGTTTCGGTGCAAGGCACCACGCGGATCGATACGCAGGGCACGCTGTCGACGACCAGCAACCCGCTCGATCTCGCATTGGACGGCGACGGGTTCTTCCAGATTGAAACGCCGGGCGGGCAGACCGCCTACACGCGCGCGGGCAATTTCACGCTTTCGGCAGAAGGCCAGCTGGTGACCGCGCAAGGCTTTGCCCTGCAACCGGGCATCACCGTGCCCGCCGGAGCGCAATCCATTTCCATCGGCCCCGATGGCACAGTGAGCGCGCTTGTGCCCGGCAATACAACACCTGCCGAACTGGGTCAGGTGACCATCGCCAGCTTCGTCAATCCCGCCGGATTGCGGGCAATGGGCGACAATCTTCTGCAAGAGACCGCAGCCAGTGGCGCCGCCGATGTCGGCGCAGCAGGAGAGAATGGGCGCGGGCAAATCCGCCAGGGGATGCTGGAGGCGTCCAACGTCAATGTCGTCGAAGAACTGGTCGAGATGATCGAGGCGCAGCGCGCTTACGAAATCAATTCCAAGATGATCAGCGCAGTCGACGAAATGCTGCGCAACGCCAACCAGACATTGTGAGAACCATTATGAACATTCTCCGCACCACTTTTGCGGCGCTCGGCTGCGCGCTCCTGCTCGCCGGATGCGGCATGGAAGGCGGCAGTCCGCGCGCTGGCTTCACCGCCGCCCTGCCACCGCCACCGCCACTCGCCGCGCCGCGCAATGGCGCAATCTATCAGTCCGCCGATGGCTATGCCGCTCTGCACGAAGGCAATCGCGCACGCCGGGTGGGCGATCTTGTCACCGTGGTGCTGGTCGAATCCATCGACACATCGAAGGACACCAGCGCCAACACCGGGCGCAACGGATCGGTCGCATTGACCCCGCCAAGCGCGGGTCCGCTCAACTTCCTCGACCCCGATGCCCTTAATGCTGCGTCGCAATCGTCGTTCAATGGAACAGGGAGTGCCAGCCAGCGCAGCACTCTGAACGGAGCCATCGCAGTCACCATTGCGGAGGTCCGGCCCAATCGAACCGCGCTAGTCGTAGGAGAGCGTCACATGCGCCTGAGCCAGGGAGATGAATGGGTGCAGTTCAGCGGCATCCTGCGCCTGGCCGATATCGACAGCGCCAACCGCGTGGTCTCCACAAGGATCGCCGATGCGCAGATCATCTATGGCGGACAGGGCGCCATCCAGCAGGCCAGCAGGCCCGGCTGGCTGGGCCGGTTCTTCAACATGATCAGCCCGTTTTGAGGAGGAGAACACAAATGCGTATTATCTTCTTCCTGATCGCGGCAATGGCCACTTTCATCTCCGCCCCTGCCCATGCAGAGCGCGTGCGCGATCTGGGCACGTTTGAAGGCGTGCGCCCTAACCAGCTCACTGGATATGGCATTGTCGTAGGCCTTGATGGCACCGGCGATGACAATTTCTCCTATCTCACCGAAGCCATGCTTGGCGTATCGGGCAGGCTGGGCCTGACCTTGCCGCCTGGTGTTTCGCCCGGTCTCAAGAATGCCGCTGCTGTGATTATCACGGCCGAACTGCCCGCCTTTTCCAAGCCGGGGCAGACCATCGACATTACCGTTTCAACCATTGGCCGCGCGACATCCTTGCGCGGCGGATCGCTGGTGCTGTCGCCGCTCTACGGCGCAGATGGCGAAGTCTATGGTATGGCGCAGGGCAATCTCGCTGTGGGTGGCCTTGGCGTTTCGGGCCGCGATGGCTCGCAGCTGACCGTCAATGTGCCAACTGTGGGGCGCATTGCCGATGGCGCGACGGTGGAGCGCGCAGTCGAAACCGGTTTCGATTCCGAAGCGGAACTGCGCTTCAATTTGCACAATGCCGATTTCCAGACAGCGGCGCGAATGCGCGATGCGATCAATCATAGCTTTCCCGGCGCAGCGCGCGTGGTGGACGGGGTGACGCTCACCATCGTGATGCCGTTTGGCAGCGATGTGCGTGCGCAGATGATTGCCGAGATCGAAATGATCGAAGTGGTCCCGGCGGAAACGCCCGCACGCGTCATCGTCAATAGCCGCACCGGCACCGTGGTCATAAATTCTGCCGTGCGCCTTTCGCCCGCCGCCGTCAGCCATGGCCGATTGGTGGTGCGGATCGAAGAGCAGCCTCGCGTGGTCCAGCCTGCCCCGTTCAGCGACGGCGTAACGGCGGTGGAGCAGGCGAGCACCATTGGTATCGAGGCGGAGGAAACCCGCATTGCGATGTTACAGCGCGGGGCGAACCTGTCCGAAGTGGTCGATGCACTCAACATGCTCGGCGTGGGCGCGGCTGATCTGGTCGTGATCCTCGAGGCCTTGAAACAGGCGGGTGCGTTGCAGGCCGAAATGGTGATCTTGTGACCATCATTTCAGCTCCACCTATCCAAGTCGGATCGGCGACAACACAGCCAGCCCTGCCGGACGGTGGCCAAAGCGAGCTGCGCGAAGCTGCCGAGGCTTTCGAAGCGATCTTCCTGCGCCAATTGCTTGCCAGCGCGCGCTCTGCCGATTTCGGCGGGGAAGAGCTTTTTGGCGGCCCCGGTCTCGAGCAATTCGAAGCGATGCGCGACGAACATTTCGCTGACATCGCTTCATCGCAAAGCATGTTCGGCCTCGCCGATGCCATCGAACGGCAATTGAGCGCATTCGTCCAGCCGGAAACCACGGAATAGATCACCATGACCAGTAGCCTCATCCAGATCGGCAAAAGCGGCGCCATGGCGGCGCGTTCGGCGTTGGAACTGACCGCGCAGAACATCGCCAATGCGTCCAACCCCGATTACGCCCGGCGCACGCTGAGTCTGGAAGAGGTCGCGTCAAAAGGCTCCATCGGGTTCGAACCGGGCGGCGTCCTGTCCGGCGTGCGGCCCGATGCAGTGCTGCGCACCACATCGGTATTCCTCCAACACGAGGCACGCCGCACATCGGGTGACCTCGCCCGCGCAGAGGCGGAGCTTGCCGGACTTACCAATGCCGAAAGCGCAGTGGAGCAGGCAGGCATTTACCCCGCTATCGTCGATCTTGAAGCCAGCTTGTCGCGGCTCGCATCCGATCCGCTGGGCGGCGCTTTGCGTGCTGCCGTACTGGAAGATGCAGACCGTCTAGCACAGACTTTCCGCATCGCCAGCGATGGGCTGGATGTGACCGAAGCCGATATGCGCTTCCAAGCCGGTGCCGGGGTCGAGCAGGCCAATCTTCTCGCAGCTGAGCTGGCGCGCACCAATGTCGGCATTGCCCGCAGCAAGCCGGGCAGCAGTCAGATGGCGGTGCTGCATGACCAGCGCGACGCGCTGCTGCGCGACCTATCGGGACTGCTCGGCGTTGATGCGAGTTTTGATGCGCTGGGCCGTGTGCAGGTGCAGGTGGATGGCCAGTCGCTCGTTTCCGGGACGCTGGCCGGGACTTTGGCGCTGACGGACAATCCCGATGGCAGCTTTGCGCTCAGCCTTGATGGCACGGCAGTCGCGTTGACTTCGGGCAGCATGCTCGGCCAGTCGCAAGCCAATCAGGCGCTGACCAGCCTGCGCGGTGAACTTGATGTGCTGGCGAGCAGCGTGATCGACACGCTCAACACTGCGCAAAGCTCGGGCAGCGCGGCGGATGGCAGTGCTGGCCAACCTTTCTTCACCGGCACAAATGCGCGCGATATTGCGCTGTCGCTCACCAGCACCGGCCAGATCGCCACCGCCCCTGCAGGCGAGCCTGCCGGGAGCCGCAATATCGGCAATCTTCAGGCTCTGCGCGATGCGCTGTCTAACAATGGTCCCGCGAGCGAAGCGGACACACTGTTGTTCAGCCTTTCGAGTTCCATCGGCGCGCGCAGCGTCACGCGTGATGCGCTGCGCACAATAGCCGATACCGCGCAGATCGCTCTGACTGCTGAGACCGGTGTGGACCTCGATCAGGAAGCGACCAATCTGCTGCGTTACCAGCAGGCGTTTCAGGCCAATGGCCGGGTGATTCAGGCCGCTTCCGACATTTTCGACACCATTCTGGGGCTGGGATAAGCCGATGACCAGCATCACCAACTCCACCCAGGCATTCTATGGCCGCTCGCAACTGCATATCGGCACTTTGCGCGCCGAAGCGGAAGAATTGCAGAACCAGCTTGCCACTGGCGAGCGGCTCTCGCGATCCTCCGACGATCCGGTGGCGGCCTCGCGCTTGCGAATGCTGTCGCGGCAGGAACAGCTCGGCGAGATCGATGCCGGCAATGCGCGGCAGGCGAGCGAGGATTTGCAACTGACCAGCAGCGCGCTGGAATCCATCGCCGACGATCTGATCCGGGCACGCGAACTGGCGCTTTATGCTGCCACCGACACCACCGGCCAGACCGAGCGCGATGCGATTGCGGCGGAGCTGGAGGAATTGCGCCTGCGCATCCTCAGCAATGCCAATGGCCTGGATTCGGGTGGTAATGCGCTGCTCGGCGGCGAAGGCAGCGGGCGGGCCTATGAGATCGATGGAACTGGCGCGATCACTTATATTGGAACCTCCTCCAGCGGTACGATCGATCTGGGCGGCGGGCAAAGCATCATCCGCGGGCTGACCGGACCCGAAGTGCTGGATTACAATGCCGGCACCGGGCCGACCGATGTCTTCGCTGAGATAGCCGCGCTTGCCACTGCGCTGCGCGCCACTGGCGGAGACCCCGCCGGGGCAGCGCGCGATGCGCTGGCAGGCTTTGACGAAGCCTTGGATAATGTGACTCGCAATCAGACCGTTACCGGGTCGCGCATCGCGTGGCTCGATATCGTGCAGGATCGCCAAATCGACCAATCGCTCACCCGCTCGCGCCAGATCGCCGATACCGGCGGCGTCGATTTCGCTTCAGCGGTGGCCGAATTGCAGCAAATCCTCACCGTACTCGAAGCCAGCCAGGCCAGCTTCGCACGCCTTTCCAACCTCAGTCTGTTCAACCAGATCTGAGCCTGAACATAATTGATGGGGACCACAGATGTTTGTAGCGATCGGGATCATTATCCTGCTGGTCATGGTGTTCGGGGGGTTTATCCTCGCCGGCGGATCAATCGGCTCCATCCTCGCCGCTCTGCCGCTGGAGATGATGATTATTGGCGGCGCTGCCATCGGCGCAACGGTGATCGGCAATTCCACGCATGAACTGAAGCTGCTCGCAGGCGGCTTCAAGAAGGTCTTCAAGGGGCCGAAATATTCCGATCAGGATCATGTCGACGTCATCGCCCTGACGAGCAAGCTGATGCGCATGATGAAGACCGAAGGGCCTGTCGCATTGGAAGCGCATGTGACCAATCCGTCCGAATCCGCGATCTTCGCGGAATATCCCGCGCTGCTGGCGGACAAGGCGCTGACCGACCTCATCTGCGACACGCTTACCCTGATCGTAGTCTCCTCCGGCTCGCTTGATACCCATGCGGTGGAAGAGGTGATGGACAATGCCATCAAGGGTCAGTTGCACGAGCTGGAAGAACCCGCGCACGCGTTGCAATCGCTGGCCGATGCCTTGCCTGCGCTCGGAATCGTTGCCGCCGTGCTCGGTATCATCAAGACTATGGGCGCGATTGACGAGCCGCCTTCGGTGCTCGGCGGCATGATCGGCGCGGCATTGGTCGGAACATTTCTCGGCGTGCTGCTGGCCTATGGCTTTGTCGGCCCGATGGCTGGCCGTCTGAAACAGATCAACACGCATGATGCGCAGATCCTGCATTCGGTGAAGCAAGTGCTGATCGCTTCGTTGCATGGCTATCCGCAGCCGCTGGTGGTGGAGAGCGCACGCTCGGGCCTCGCGCCTGCCCATCGACCGTCCTTGACCGACCTGCTCGATACGCTGCGGGGCAAATAACATGGCGACCCAACTCGCCCCCATGGATGCGGACACACCCGAACCTGTCTCCCCGCTCGCGCCGATAATCGTCAAGAAGGTGATCGTCAGCGGCGGCGATGGCCATCATGGCGGGGCGTGGAAGGTCGCCTATGCCGATTTCGTGACCGCGATGATGGCGTTCTTCCTGATGCTATGGCTGCTGGGCGCGACGACCGAAGACCAACGCCGGGGACTGGCCGATTACTTCACACCCACGCTCGTGAAAATGCGCGAGCAATCCGCCGGTTCGGACGGAATGCTGGGCGGATCGTCGTTGACCGATGTCGACAATTATCCCCATGCCGCAGGACAGACGGGCACGCAGTCGATCACCATTCCACGCGGTGCAGAAGGTGGCCCGATCGAAGGCGGCGCGGAGGATGCCGAACGGCGACGGCAGGCGATCGAGGAGCGCATAGCTGAGCGGCTGGCCGAGCAGGAGGGGTTGCAGCGCTTGGTCCGCCGGGTGCGCGTTCT
>DFBR01000160.1:15294-25251 GCA_002367375.1 Erythrobacter sp. UBA3075
GATCGCCGAATCGGTCGCGCCGGAAAACCGCCAGCTGATTGTTCGCGGTCACACCGATGCCCTGCCGTGGCGCGCGGGCGTGGCGGCCAACAATTGGTCGCTCTCAGCAGGCCGTGCCGAAGCGACGCGCCAAGCGATGATCGTCAATGGCATAGAAGAACCCCGCTTCGATCGCATCGAAGGCGTTGCCGACCGCGAGCTGTTAGTGCGCGACGATCCTACCGATCCGCGGAACAGGCGCATTTCAATCCTGCTACTGGATTAGCGGACCCGGCTCATTCGCGCACCGCCAGCCATTCCGCATCGTCAGCCGGGAAAAATTGATCGCCGTCAACCAACCCGTCGAAGACCTGTTCTCCTCCCGGAAGATCGAGGGAGAAGCGCAAGCGATCACCGCGCAGGACAGGCGTGAACAACTGGATCTGTCCATTGATCGCGGCTGTGCCCTGGACATCCTGAAAGCTCTGTTCGAGTTCAAGCGGAATTGAGCTCTCTCCAACGTCCAACCGCCATGACCCTGCGACCTGCGCAGGCACAATCCACAAATACGCCTCATATCCGCCAACGCGCCGCACATCGTCGGGCCGCCAATCACCCATGTCGAAACGGTTGCTGACGATGCGGCTGCCCGCCTCAAGCTCCTCCAGCAAGCGCGGCCGCAGCCGCAGGTTTACGCTGGGCAGCAGAAACATGGTCACGACATCGGCTTCATGCAGCGGCGTGTCGAACAGGTCTTGCTCCAGAAAGATCACGCGGCCTGTTAGGCCCGCACTCGCAGCGGCATCTGTAGCTTGATCGATTAGCACCGGGTCGAGATCCACGCCAACGCCGCCCGCGCCCCGTTCCTGCGCTGCGCTGAGCAGAATGCGCCCATCGCCCGTGCCAAGGTCGATGACATGATCGGACGGGCCAACCTCGGCCATGTCGAGCATCGTATCCACCGTGGCAGGCCGGGTGCCAACATATGGCACATCCAGCGGCGGGGTCAGGCCAAGGAATACGCGCACCGCGCTGGCATCAAAGCCGAATGCAATGGCGAAGAACAGCGCACCGGTTATTCCAAGCGCGGCGAGTCCCTTGAAAGCTTTGCGCCAGAGCGGCGTGCTGGTGCTGTCTCCAATCAATTTTGCTGATCTGCCCTATTCATTGTGTCACACATTTCGTTTGGGAGCTTGTGGCGGGAGGAAGCGCGGGTGTCGAGACAATGCCCATAAATGCGCAGCAATTTCGCTGTCCTGCGCACATATTGACCCCTCAACTCTGCCCTAAACTCAACTCTGCCCTAAACGCCAAAAGGCCCGGAACCGTTAAGTTCCGAGCCTTCCGAGGGTGGTGGGGACTGCCCACCTTTTCATCCAATTACCGCAGCAGTGAAAGAACGTTCTGCTGGCTCTGGTTGGCCTGTGCCAGCATCGCGGTCGATGCCTGGCTCAGGATCTGGGCCTTGGCGAGAGCAGTCGTCTCGGCCGAATAATCGGTGTCGACAATCCGCGAACGTGCGTCGGACAGATTGGTGGAATTGGTCGCCAGGTTTGCAATCGCGGATTCCAGACGGTTCTGACCGGCACCCAGCGTGGCGCGAGTGGCGCTGATATCGCCGAGCGCGCTGTCGACATTGCCAATCGTCGTATCAGCAAGAGTTGCGGTCGACACGTCAAGCGCGGCCCCGGTGACATTGGTTCCATCGATAGCCGAGCTGGTCAGCGTGACGGTCGACGTCGCATCGGTTGCGATATCGAGCGTTACGTCGGTGCCTGCCGTGGTGCTGAACAGCGTGACGCCGTTGAACTCGGTATTGGCAAGAATATCTTCAACCTGCGCCTGCAGTTCGTTGACTTCGGCATCCATGTAACCGCGATCGGTATCGGAATAGGTTTCCGTTTTCGACTGCACGGCCAGCTCACGAACGCGCTGGAGCATGTTGGACACTTCATCCAATGCGCCTTCAGCGGTCTGGGCCAGAGCGATGCCGTCATTGGCGTTGCGTGAACCCTGCTTCATCGCGCGGATGTCGGCAGTCATGGTGGTGGCGATGGCGAGGCCGGCGGCATCGTCCTTCGCACCATTGATGCGTTTGCCGGTGGACAGGCGTTCCATTGCGGTGCCCATCATGCTGTCAGCCATAGAGGAAGCGTTCGAAGCGCGAAGGGCGCTGATGTTTGTATTGATAACGGCCATGGTAATCTCCTGATATTCGTGAACAAAACTCAAAGTCTTCGTGTTGCGCTGCCGCTCTGGATCCGCTCCCTCGAAGGATTGGAAAAGCGCGGCTGCCAACCAGAAGAGCGGCCCCTGCCGAAAAAGTTTAAGGCGCCCACCAGCTCTGCCGGGCGATCCGGCATAGGTGTTTTTCCGGGGGCTTAAGTTTTCGCTTCCTTGGCCGTTAAGGCCCGATTGCCGCTCTCACACAGGGTTAACGAGGGCACCGCGATGACACGCGTTTCGAGCACACAAGAGCTGCAAAAAAAACATGGCCGGGTGGCCGCACACGCTGCTGCGATCATCAATTCACTGCCCGGAAGTGAGCGCATCGAATTGTGCGAAGCCGGGTTAGAGCGGCGTGCGGGCAAGCGTGCAGACCGGCTTGTCTATCTGCAACAGGCGGGGCAGCCCGGACTTCAGCGTCTGGGCGGCAACACCGTGCGGATCGCCTATCCGGCAGATCAATGTGACAGCGCGCGCGCCGCATTGGTTGCTGCCTCAATCACGCCGGGCCAGCCGGTCGCCGCCGATACGGGTACCATCGCCATGCTCAATCTGGCCGAGCGCGTGGGCAAGAGCGAAATTCCGGTCCTGATCGAAGGGCCTACCGGCACCGGCAAGGAAGTGCTCGCCCGATTCATCCACGCTGCCAGCAACCGCGCCAGCGGACCTTTCATCGCTATCAATTGCGCCGCCATGCCCGAAGCGATGCTGGAAGCGCTGCTGTTCGGTCATCGCAAGGGTGCTTTTACCGGCGCAAGCGAAGCTGGCGAAGGCTTCTTCCGCGCGGCCAATAACGGTACCTTGCTGCTCGACGAGCTGGGCGAGATGCCGCTCGGCCTGCAAGCCAAGCTGCTGCGCGCCCTTCAGGAAGGCGAAGTCGTGCCACTTGGCGCAACCCAGCCCGTGCCTGTTGATGTGCGCATCATTGCCTGCACCAATCGCGATCTGGCGGGCGAGATCGCCGCAGGCCGCTTTCGTGAAGACCTGTTTTTCCGGCTCAACGTCTTTCCGCTCGCCCTGAGCGCCTTGTGCGAACGGCGCAATGATATCGCTCCGCTGGCCTACACCATGCTGCTGCGCCATGCGCCCGATCCCGAGAACATCGCGTGGCTGTCCGAGGAAGCGCTGGCCAAGCTGGAAGGCCATCCATGGCCGGGCAATGTGCGCGAGTTGGAAAATGTAATTCGCCGAGCACTGCTGCTGGCAGACGGCGCGGCGGTGATCGACCCGCAGGCCATCGTCTTCGACCAGACCGCGCGTCCAGTCGAACCGGCGGCGACCTCAGGCAACATCGCCCAGGCCGCACAATCACGCAAGGCGGGTGACAAACTGTCTGCCATCGTCCGGAAATCCGAAGCGCAGGCGATACTCGACACCTTGGATGACAATCAGGGCAACCGGCAGGCCACTGCCCGTGCGCTCGGGATCTCGGAACGCACCTTGCGTTACCGCCTCGCCAGCATGCGTGAAGCAGGCCTGATGGCGGCCGGAGGCATGTGATGAGCAACATCAATCCCACGGGCGCTGCCGGAGGCGGTTTGCAGGAAGTGATGGCACTGCGCCGTCAGATCCTCGACCAGTCCGATGCCCTGCAAGGCCTGAGCGAGGCAGGCACATCGCCGGTCGGCAATCAACCCGGCCCACAGGAAACTGCTCCCACTACGCCAGCGGGCGGCGGCTTTGCCGATACACTGCGCTCGACCATCGATCAGGTCAGCGCGGCACAGGCGCGCTCGTCCGACATGACCAGCGCCTACGAGCGCGGCGAGGTCACCGATATCGCGCAGGTCATGCTGGCACGGCAGGAATCGAGCGTCGCATTCGAAGCAACCCTGCAAGTGCGCAACAAGCTGCTGACGGCCTATCAGGAAATCATGCGGATGGGAGTGTGATAGATGGCCGAGGCTGATCTTCCCGCGCCCGCCGCTGCGCTCACAGGCATTCCGCAAGGTGGCGCCATGTCTGACATGGGCGGCAAATTGTCCGGCCTGCTGGCACAGCCCGCCATTCGCCGCGTCCTTCCGGCAATTGCCGGACTTGGTGCGATGGCCGCAGTGGGCGCAGCCTATCTTGCGCTGGCAAACGGACCCGACCGGATGCTCTATTCCAGCCTGTCCGATGCTGAACGCGCTGGAGTTGTCTCCACGCTGGAAGCGGGCGGTATTTCCTATGACATCAACCCGTCCACCGGCGCGCTCAGTGTCGCAGAAGATGATCTCTACCGCGCCCGTATGCTGGTCGCCTCGGACGGCGCGATTGCCAGTCCGGACAACACGATTGAACTGCTCGATTCCATCCCGCTCGGTTCCAGCCGAACACTGGAAGGTGAGCGCTTGCGCAATGTGCGTGAGCGCGAATTGATGCGTACAATCGCAGAGATCAACGGCGTGGAATCGGTGCGAGTCCACCTCGCCTCGCCTGAACGATCGGTGTTTGTCCGCGACAATGCGCCGCCCAGCGCCTCTGTCATGCTGCGGCTGGCGCGCGGGCGCTCACTCACACCTGACCAGACACAAGCCATCGTCAATCTGGTCGCCGGATCGGTGCCCGGACTTTCACCCGATGCGGTGCGCGTTGTCGATCAACAAGGCCGCCTGCTGTCCGATACCGGAAATGCGCAGGCAGGCGCGTTCGAATTGCAGCGCGAGTTTGAAGACAAGCTGCGGCTGCAAATCGCACAATTGCTCACCCCCATGCTTGGCGAAGGCAATTTCTCCAGCGAAGTGCAGGTCGATCTCGACATGAGCGAGGTGACGCAGGCGCGCGAGAGTTACGAAAACGAAGGCACCGTCCGCCGCATCAGCGAAAGCACGTCCTCACAAGGTGGCGAAGCATTGGCAGGCGGCGTGCCGGGGGTTCTCGCCAATACTCCGCCGCCGCCCGCTGAACTGGAGGAAGGCCCGCCCGAAGGCGAAGCCGATCCCGCTGCCACTGCTACGGCGCCCGCCAATGGCCAGCGCAGCTCTGACCGCATGTATGAAGTGGGCCGCGAAGTGGCTGTCACCAGCACACGCCCGGGCGGGGTGCGGCGTATCTCGGTCGCCGTGGCACTCAGCTCCGCAGCACTGGAAGCGATTGCTCCCGCCACTGCTGAACAGGTGCAGGAATTGGTCAGCGCGGCAGTGGGCGCCGATGCGCAACGCGGCGATCAGGTCACTGTCATTGCTGGTGCGTTTGAGCCGGTCGAAGTGGTCGAAACGCCGTTTTATGAGACGGGCTGGTTCAGCCTCGCCCTGCGCTACGGCGTCGGGCTTATCGTGGCGCTATTGGGCTTGGTCTTCGTCATTCGCCCAATCATGCGCGCGCTGCGCCCGCAGCCTGCAGCAGAGCAGGATGAAGCGGAAACGATTGAGGGCGCAGCTGATGGTGCGGCGGCCACCTTGCCTTCTCCAAGAAATACCGCTGAGCAAGCCAGCCTGCCTTCTGACGAATTGCGCGAGCAGGTCGATCTGGCGCGCCGCCTCGCGAGCGAACAGCCTGACCGCGCCGCAGCTGCATTGCGGCGGATGCTGGCAGAGCCCGCACGCGGGTAGCAGTGATGGAAAACGCCGCCCCGATCAGCGAAGCCGACCGTGCCGCCATTATCCTCATGCTGATGGATGATGATAGCGCGGCGCAATTGCTGGCCCAACTCGATCCCGATGAGCTGCAGCGCCTCGGCGAAAAGATGCTCGCGCTGGGCGATGTTGGTCCACACGGCATTGCCAGCGCCATCGAAGGCTTTGTTCGCAATGCGCAGAGCGAGACGCTCGGCTCGCACGATCGCGCGCAGCAGCTTCGCCGGCGCATGAACAGCGCGCTGGGCGATGTCAAAGCACAATCGATCATGCAGAAGATCGCCCCCGAAGCGCAGTCTCGCTCTCTGGAAATGGCACGCTGGCTGGCACCGCCGGTCCTGCTGCGCCTGCTGGAAGGCGAACATCCCCAAGCCATCGCGGTGCTGCTGCTTTTGCTGGAGGCAGAGCCTGCGGCGCAATTGCTGACGCTCCTGCCTGAAGATCGGCAAACTGATGTGATTGAACGCATCGCCCGGATGCGCACAGTATCCGCACAGGCCATGGCCATGCTCGACGAAATGCTGAGCGCGCGCATTGCCGACAGCTTCGGTACTGCGCCGCTCGAATTGGGCGGCGCGCCAGAGGCGGCAGAGCTGATAAACTTGTCGGAAGGCCATGTCGGCAAGGCCGTGATGCCCGCCATCACACAGCGCGACGCCGATCTCGCCCGCGCCATCGAAGCCGAGCTGTTCACCTTCGAAATGCTGTTCGATCTGGAGCCGATGGCGATGGGCCGCCTGCTGCGCGACATCGAAAGCGAAGTGCTGGTCGATGCGCTGAAAGGTCTGGACGAGGCCGGGCGCGAACCCTTCTTCGCTTCGATGTCGAGCCGCGCCGCCGATGGCGTGAAGGACGAGATTGAATTGCGCGGTCGGATCAAGATGGAAGATGTGAAGGCCGCGCAGAAGACCATAGTCGCCAAGGCACGCGAGCTTGCCGATGCCGGTGAAATCAGTCTGGGGAATGATGATGGCGAATTCGTTTGAGCCGCTTTTTGCGGGCAGCGGGGTTCCAACGCGAGAAGGCAATCTGCCGGGCTGGCTAGCCGCCATCGGGCAGGCGCGAGGGTTTTCAGCCCATCCCTATCTGTCGAGTTCTGCGCCGCAACCTGTGTCAAGCGGGGCGCCCACAGCCGAACAGGCCGCCTATGACGAAGGCGAGCGCGCCGGGCGCGAAGCTGCAATGGCCGATTTGGCGAAACTGGACACTGCGCGCGACAAGCTGGGGTTGGCGCTAGCGCGTCTGGACACCGAATTGGAAGAGCACCTTTCCGCTCGTCTGTCCGAAACCGTGGCTGCTCTGTGTGAAGCGACGCTCGCACCGCTGGCGATTGATCAAGAAGCCCTGCAGGCGCGCTGCATCGCGGCAGCAGGCGCCGTAGGCGAAGGCATTATCGATGCCAGCCTGCGACTCCACCCCGATGATATCGCGCTGCTCGATCCGCAATTCGCAGCCACTTGGCATCTGATCCCCGATCTGGCCCTGGAACGCGGAACCGTGGTGTTCGACATGCCCGAAGGCGCAGTGCGCGATGGACCGGAGGAATGGCGCGGCGCACTGCGCGAAGCACTCGGCCTGAAATGCCTCGGACAATGCTAGACCTGCTTGAACACAAGCTTGGTGACATGCGCCGCGCAACACCCGCGTTCGGTCCTGTTCGCATGGGCCGCATTGTCAGCTGCGATTCCGCAATGATCGAGGTTAGCGGGCTCAATGCCCCCATCGGGACACTGTGCCGTGCATATGGCTTGGGCGATGCGCCTGCACCTGCCGCCGAAGTCGTCGGCTTTCGTGGCGGGCGTAGCTTGATGATGCTGCTCGGCGACACTGTTCGTCTACAACCCGGCACGCTGGTGCGGGCAGAAGGGCATCCGGGGCAAGTCATGGTGGGCGATGATTTCCTGGGCCGTGCAGTGGATGGCACCGGCCACCCGATTGATGGCGGCAATCCCATTATCGGTAACACGCCATGGCCGCTTGGCGGCCAGCGCGAGAGCGCGCTCGAGCGGGCTTCTGTCACCCAACCGTTCGATTGCGGTGTGCGATCAATCAACGGGCTGATGACACTGGGTCGCGGACAACGTGTTGGTGTGATCGCGGGGTCAGGCGTCGGCAAATCCATGCTGCTCGACATGATCCTGAAAGGCAGCGACGCCGATATCACCATTGCTGCGCTGATCGGAGAGCGGGGCCGTGAGGTTTCCGATTTCGTCTCACGACACATGGCCGATCCCGCACGCCGCAGCCGCACTGCGATTGTCGCAGTTCCGGCCGATCACGCCGCCAATCTGCGCCTGCGCGGTGCCCAATTCGCCTGCGCACTGGCGGAGCACTTCCGCAGCCGGGGCAAGCGCGTCTTGCTGGTGCTCGACAGCCTGACCCGCGTGGCCCATGCCGCGCGCGAGATTGCCCTTTCGCTGGGTGAACCGGGCGCGGCGCGCGGCTATCCGCCCAGCGCACTTGCCGCCATCACCAAGCTGATTGAGCGGGCAGGCAATTCCGCCGCCAGCGGCGGATCAATCACCGGCATCTATTCGGTCCTTGCCGATGGTGATGACCAGACAGATCCGGTGGTCGATACATCGCGCGCCATTCTTGACGGACATATTGTGCTGTCGCGCGAGATTGCCCAGCGGGGCCGCTATCCGGCCATTGATGTGCCAGCATCGCTTAGCCGCGTGATGGATGCGGTCGCCGCGCCAAAGCACCGGGCTGTGGCTCGCGATGTGCGCGCGATGATCGCGGCGCATGATGCCAATCGCGATTTCCTGATGATGGGAGCCTACCGCGCGGGCGCAGACCCGCTGCTCGACCGGGCCATGGCGCTGCATCCGCGGATCGAAGCATTTCTGGCGCAAGATTCACAGGACACAATGTCACTAGCCGAGAGCGCGGTGAGCCTCGCTAATGTGGTGGACGATGCAGACGCCGCGCCGCAGAATTGACCGGCTCACCCGGCTGACGCGGCTGCATGAAAGCGAACAGCGCCGCGCCGCTATGCGTGTCGCAGAAGCGCAGCACACTCATGGTCAATTGCAGGCACTGGGCGAGCGCAGCGGTTCGATCGCCTCTGCCTATGGCGCGCGGTCGGATGCGCGGAGCGGCGAAGATCTGACCCGATTGCTCGGCTTCGTCCACGGCCTTGCACGCATTCAATCCGAAACCGAGGGCGAGCGGCTGCGCGCCGAGGAAGCGAGCGAAGAGGCGGTCCGCGAATTGCGGCAGGCCGAGCGCCGTCACGAACGCACCGGAGAGAAACTGAAGGCGGAAAAGCGCTCCGCACAGGCCGAAGTCGATAAGCGCGATGCCACACATCTGTCTGGCCCTAATCCCATTCTGGCACGGAAATTGAAAGGCTGATCACAGCCATTCTGGCTTGAGAGGATATGCGCGTGAATCTGACAATTGCCTTGGGCCTTTCCGGAGAAACCAGCGCGACCGGACTGCAGGGGCCGGTGCTGCACGGCATCGAAGCTTCAGCCGAAAGCGACGCAATTGCAGCGTTTGCCGGGATGCTCGCAGGGCTTTCCGCCGATCCGGAGAGCGAGGCAGGTCCTATGGCCGCGCCAATTTCTCTCGATCCCGAAGCAAGTGATCCGGAAGCGGCCATCGCCTTACCATCGCTCCCAGAGACGGCAGACGGCAAAATGCTGCCGGACATGAGCGGCAAGATCTTGCCGGAACTGCAATTGCCTCCTGCCGCCCCTGTAGTGACAGACGCCGAGCAGGCAGTCACCGTGAAGCTAACTCACTCGGGCGAGGTCATCGCTAGAGAGACGGACAAGCCACGCGATCCCAACAATGTGCCTGTCAAGCCAGAGGGCGCACGTGCGCCTGAGGAGAGGAACGTGCCTGCGGAACCTCTGCGCCTGCAAGTCACCGCACAGACGGTTGCGCCAATGCAGGCCCGGGAACCTCACTCGTTGCCAACAACACCCACGCCGCCGACCAGAGTATTGCTCAGCATTGCGAGCAAGCTGGGCGATGAAGCTCCGGCATCAGATCCACCTCAGAAAGCCGACGCGGCGAAAGAGGCTAAACCGCCAGTTCGCATCGACCCGACTTCGGCCACTGGAAACACCGGTAACGCTGCCGACGGCGAACCGGAGCCTAAGTCTGCCAAGCCTCAGGCAAGCCCGACACTATCCAATCCGCAGCCCGTCACGAGCGCTACGGTAACGCCGGTCTCGCTCGT
>DFBR01000077.1:0-6128 GCA_002367375.1 Erythrobacter sp. UBA3075
ACTTTCCAGATGCCGCCTTCATATTCAAGGATGTTGCCGGGACGAATGTCCACGCCGCTAATTTTCATGGGGCTGCTCGTTTGCTGTAAATCTTGAGATTGCGGTGCGCCCTAGCTCTCTAAGGCGCATCATACAAGCGCATGGCAATGACTGCCGCTGCGTTCATGGACACGTAAGCGAGACATGCTAAGCCCTAGCCCATGAAAAAGCTCGTTGTCGCAATCGTTCTCGCCGCTGTCGCTGCACCGTCCTATTCGGCTGCTGCGCAACAGATCGGCACCATCGAACGCGGGAATTATGTCTGTGAGCTTCCCGGCGATGCGGGGGGCGCAGCGGGAATTGCGCAGCCCGACGAAAGCTTCACGATTGACAGCGCCTCACGCTATTCCTCGCCGCAGGGTGACGGGACTTATCTGCGCCGTGGTAACAGGCTCACCATGACCAGCGGCCCGCGCAATGGTGACAGCTATGCGATCGAAAGCCGAGGTTTCCTGCGCAAGATTGAAAATGGCGAGCCAAGCCGCCTGCGCTGCATTCGTCAGGGTAGCTGACCAACGCCGCTTATTACTGCCCCGCGCGCACCAGCAATGGGTAGGGATTGACCGAAGTTGCTGGCTCCCACCACTCAGCGCCCGGAGTGGTGCGCATCACTTCAAAATGCAAATGCGGGGATGATGGATCGGCCTGACCGCTAGTCCCGACCGTGCCGAGCCTCTGCCCGCGCCGCACCTGCTGGCCTTCGTTCAGCCCTTCGGCATAATCAGCAAGATGGGCGTAGTAAAAGATCGTCTCCGCATCGACAGAACGGACGTAAATGGTGTTCCCACCGACATCGGATCGGAAAATGCGTTCGATAGTGCCCGGCGCAGCTGCTCGCACGGTTGTGCCCCGATCCGCCGAAATATCCAGCGCCTCGTGCAATTGGGTGCCGCCGCCGCGCTCATCGGAAAACGTATCACGCAGATCGCTCGCGCTGACACCCAGCACCGGGATCATCAGCGTGGCCGCCTCGTCTTCAGGAGGTGTCGATGCCTGCGCGAGGTCCGCAGAGGGCTCTTCAGTCGTTGAATTCTCGGTGGCGGCAGTCCCATCTGCGGCGGGAGGATCTGCAGGCTGCTGCTCCTCCAATTCGCTGGCGATCTGCGCGCCTTCCTCTCGGTCGAGATAGACCGCTCCCGCGACGATCCATCCCGCTGAAACAAGCGTGGCGGTGATCGCTGCGACCTGAAATTTTTCTGCGAGTGCTGATGCCATTGCCGTCAGATAACACTTTGCGACAGGAATTGGTCAGAAAATCGCGCAATTTCTTCCCAATTCCGCGACGAGGATCATTCTCCGAACAGCCAGTAATGGTGCATGAAATAGACCTCGCGCAGCAGGAATGGCGCTTGCGTATTGAATGTTCGGTAGCGTGTGGACGGCGTCGCGCTCGGCTGCGCTTCCAGGCCAAGGGCATCGGCCATTTCCATCGCGCGGCGCATATGCAGCGGATCAGACACGATAATCGCGCTGTCCAACCCCGCATCGCGCATCAGCAACTGCGCTTCGGCCAGATTGTGCAGGGTTGTGGTGGATCCGGTTTCGATCAGGATGGCATCGGAAGGCACACCTTCGGCCAGAGCCATCTCGCGGGCTGCTTCGCTTTCCGCCAATTCATCACCCTCGGCCTGCCCGCCGGTGAATAGCAAGTTTGAGACGCGCCCTTCGCCGTGCAGATTGATCGCGTGGGCAATGCGTTCGCGGAAGACCGGGGACGGCACATCGCCATCTACAGCAGCACCGAGCACAATGGCGACATCAGCGCTGGCATCTGGCAGCTCTTCCGGACCAACCCCAATCCAGTAGGAAATCGCGCCGATCCAACCGATGAGGGCCGGAACTATCGCGCGGGCAATTTTCAAGCCATCGCCTCGGCAAACGCCTTGACGGCAGCAACTTCATCCCCGCCCCACACAGCGTGGCTCACCGCGAGGAAATCGGCTCCCGCCTTCACCAGCGGAGGGCAATTGGCAGGCGTGATGCCGCCGATGGCGACGCAGGGGATTTCGAACAATCCGCTCCACCACTCCAGCAATTCCAAGTCGGGCTGGTGGTCGCTCAGCTTGGTTTCGCTCGGGAAGAACGCTCCGAAAGCGACGTAGTCCGTCCCTGCATCGCCCGCTTCCATCGCAAGATGGCGGCTGGCATGGCAGGTGACGCCAATCTGCACATCACGGCCCAATTCTTCGCGGGCCTCGCGCACATCGCCATCGCCCTGCCCCAAATGCACGCCATCAGCCTTCAGGCGCTTTGCCAGTGGGACCGAATCATTGACGATGAAAGCCACATCCCGCGCAGCGCATATTTCCTGCAATGGCGCAGCAAGACGCGCGGCTTCGTGCTGGTCGACATCCTTCACACGGAACTGGAACGCGGTCGCCAGCCCCTCACTCGCCGCCAGCGCACGGTCGAGTCGGTCCGGGAAATCGCCGCCAACCTCGAGCGGTGAAATCAGGTAGAGCTGGCAGTCGCCCATGGCGCGCAATCAGCCGACCGAAGCGGTGCAGATCGAGTCGATCGCCTTGCCCAGCGCGGCATCGAATTCGTTGTCGCTCTGATCAGCCCGCAAATCCTGTAGCAAACCACGGCTGAAGCTGGCGATCATGCCGTCGTTCTGAGCGAGCTTTTCGCAGGCTTCTTCGGTCGAGTAACCGCCCGAGAGTGCCACCACGCGTAGAACTTTGGAATGGTCGATCAATTCCTTGTAAAGATTGGGCTTCACCGGAATGGACAATTTGAGCATGACCTGCCGATCACCGGGCAGCTCATCAAGATGTTTCAGGATTTCGGTCTTGAGGATTTCTTCGCCTTCGGCCCGGTCACCGGCGGTAATGTCATACTCCGGTTCCAGCATGGGCATCAGCCGCGCGTCGATGATCTGATTGCCGACTTCGAACTGCTGCGCGACAATATCGGCGATACCCTTGGCATTGGCCGACTTGATGACCGAGCGCATCTTGGTGCCGAACATGCCCTTCTCAACCGACTTTTCCATCAGTGCAGGCAGCTTATCGAGCGGCTTCATCAGCTGCACGCCGTCCGCCTCATCCATCAGGCCCTGATCGACCTTGATGAAAGGCACCACGCCGCGTTCTTTCAACGCATCGGGAGTGGGCTTGCCATCGACTTCGCCGTCCATGGTCTTTTCAAACAGGATGGCACCGATGATCTTGCCGCTCGCAAAGCTGGGCGCGGTGATCACGCGGCTGCGCATTTCGTGGATCTTGGCGAACATCTCGTCTTCACCGTTCCACTCATCGTCCGAAACGCCGTATCCGCGCAGCGCCTTGGGGGTCGATCCGCCCGACTGGTCCAGCGCGGCGATAAAGCCTTTTCCATTGGCGATCTTGATAGTCATCTCGGCGGTATTCATCAGGCGCTCCCAATTCGAATTGCGTGTCTGGCGATGCGTCCTATGCCCCGCGCCGCGCGAGTGCAACCGGCACAACACCCACCGCTCGATATTCGCCTCATGGAGCCGTCACTTGCGGAGCATTCTTGTCCGCAGCGACATCGCAGGCGGGAGTGTTCGCAATGAGAGGGCCAGACGCATACAGTCGGGATGCCCCGGTTCGCAGAACTATAAGACTATCTTAGAACTATTTAGCGCGACCTCTTCAACGCCGCCGTCAGATTGATTGCAATTGAAATGCGGGTGCCCTCGCCATGGAAAGGCCGTACCGCATGTTGGAGCCAGCTGGGGAACATCACGATCTTGCCAGTCTGCGGGCGGATCGAAATTTCGCTGGGGACCGGTCGGCCCGCAGCATCCTTCAGGTGGAGATCGGGCGCAGCCATACGAACCATCGGCATACGCGGATCGAGCAATTGCAATTCTCCGCCCAGTCCTGGATCAGTGTCCCTCTCATACCCATCATCGACATAGGCCACCGCTGACCAGAAACTGCCCGGATGGGTATGATATTGGTTGGCATCGCCCTTGTCACTGACATTTGCCCACATTTGCGGGACCCAGCCAAAACGATTTGCATCAGGGCTTTTGATATCGACGCAGGCCTCATCCGCCATGGTCATGGCCTTGTGGATTAACGCCTTCGCCGCTTCTCCGCCCCATTCAAGCATTTGCGTGTTGGAATGCCAGCCACCGAAATTGCTGATCGAAAGGCCTTTTGAGTCGCGCGTCCGTTCCGCTTCAATGGCTTCGCGGAGCATGGCGAGGCCCGCATCGCTTTGCAGGTTATCGATGACAAATGGCGTCGGGAAAAGATCGCGCTGGTTTGCCAAACTTAAGCGCTCAGTGCCGCGACGCCCGGAAGCTCCTTGCCTTCCATCCATTCGAGAAATGCCCCGCCCGCAGTGGATATATAGGTCAGATCATCGGCGACCCCGGCATGGGTAAGCGCAGCGACAGTATCCCCTCCGCCAGCGACCGAAATGAGTGAGCCATCCTGCGTCAGCGCCGCAGCGGTCCGTGCGAGCGCTACGGTCGCTTCATCGAAGGGCGGCGTTTCAAACGCGCCGAGCGGACCGTTCCACACCAGCGTGGCGCAGGTCTTCAGCACATCACCCAGCGCCTCGGTTGCTTGCGGGCCGATGTCGAGGATCATCTCGTCCGCAGCCACTTCATGCACATTGCAGGTGCGCACTGATGGCGGGTTGGGAGCGAATTCTGTCGCCACAACCACGTCATACGGCAGATGGATCGTGCAGCCCGCTTCGTCAGCCGCGTCCATGATAGTGCGCGCGGTGTCGGTCAAATCATGCTCGCACAAGCTCTTGCCGACATTAACGCCGTTGGCTGCGAGGAAAGTGTTGGCCATGCCGCCACCGATCACGAGATGCTGCACCTTGCGGCTGAGATTTTCGAGCACAGCGAGCTTGGTCGAAACCTTGGCCCCGCCAACCACGGCAGCGACCGGAGGCTTGGGCGTGCCGAGTGCAGCATCGAGAGCCTTGAGTTCGGCTTCCATTGCCCGACCCGCATAGGCCGGCAGCAGCTTGGCCAGACCTTCCGTTGTCGCATGGGCGCGGTGCGCGGCGGAGAAGGCGTCATTCACATAAATATCGCCATGCGCGGCAATGCTCTTGGCAAAATCTGCATCATTGGCTTCTTCGCCCGGCCAGAAACGGGTGTTTTCGAGCAGACCGATATCGCCATTGCCGAGAATATCGACCGACTGGGTTACCACTGGCCCTGCAACTTCGGGTATAAACATGATCTCACGGTCCAGCACGCGTTCGAGATCGCCCTGCACCATGGACAGGCTCATCGTCGAATGCCGATCACCCTTGGGCCGTCCGTAATGCGCCAGCAGCAGGACCTTCGCACCACGATTCGCCAGCTCGAGGATGGTCGGAGCAACGACATTGACCCGCGTCAAATCGCTCGCCCGCCCGTCCTTCATTGGCAGGTTGAGATCAACCCGCACCAACGCACGCTGGCCAGACAGATCCTGCGGCAGATCATCAAGGGTTTTGAAATTGGGCATTCGAAACTCCTTATCCTCCCCAACCGGGGGAGGGGGACCGCGCGAAGCGGGGTGGAGGGGCACTTTACAAATATCCCAACGGCGGTGAGTGCCCCTCCACCATCCTGCGGATGGTTCCCCTCCCTGTTTCGGGGAGGACCGAACCTTACAAGAACTTCGCCATCACGCCCGCAGTGTCGATCATGCGGTTGGAGAAGCCCCATTCATTGTCATACCAGCTGACTACGCGCGCCAGCTTGCCTTCGAGCACCGCTGTCTCAAGCGAATCAATGGTCGAGCTGGCCGGGTGGTGGTTGAAGTCGCTGCTGACGAGCGGCTTTTCAGTGAAATCGAGCACACCCTTCATCGGGCCTTCAGCGGCAGCCTTGAGCGCGGCGTTCATTTCTTCGGCACTGGTGTCGCGCTTGGGGGTGAAGACGAGGTCGATCAGGCTGACGTTGGGCGTGGGCACACGAACGGAGGAGCCGTCCAGCTTGCCAGCCAGTTCGGGCAGCACCAGACCAACCGCACGGGCAGCGCCGGTCGTGGTCGGGATCATGTTCTGCGCCCCGCCGCGCGCACGGCGCATGTCGGAATGCATCTGGTCGAGCATCCGCTGATCATTGGTGTAGGAGTGGATCGTGGTCATGAAGCCGCGCT
>DFBR01000077.1:6188-13003 GCA_002367375.1 Erythrobacter sp. UBA3075
GCATCCAGATGCGGCTTGGCGGCGGAGTGGCTCTGGAAGAAGCCGGTGCATTCGAGCACGATGTCGACGCCCATCTCGGCGTGCGGCAAATTGCCGGGATCACGCTCACTGGTCACGGCAATGCGCTTGCCATTCACCACCAGATCACTGCCATCGACGTCCACAGTGCCGGGGAAGCGGCCATGCGTGCTGTCGAAACCGAACAGCAGTGCATTGGCATTGGTATCGGCCAGATCGTTGATCGCCACCAGTTCCAGATCGTGATCGTCACGCTCCAGAATTGCGCGCGCCACGAGACGCCCGATGCGTCCGAAACCATTGATCGAAACCTTAATCGCCATGAGAGAAACTCCTGCTTATCCGTTGATACGGTTGATAATTTTGGGAACGATAGCGTCCGCCGTAAGGCCAAACTTCTCGAACAAATCGCTCGCCGGAGCCGAAGCGCCAAAGCGGTCTATTCCGAATTGCAAGCCATCGGTTCCCGTATAGCGTTCCCAGCCATAGGTCGTCCCCGCTTCGATGGATACCTTGCATATTTCTGCGGGAAGAATCTCAGCACGATATGCGTCATCCTGCGCATCAAACAACTCGGTGCAGACCATCGAAACGACATCGGCGCCGACGCCAGCTTTCTCCAATTGCTCGGCGCATTCGAGCGCGAGCGAGACTTCCGAACCGGTTGCCACCAGCACCACGCCGCGCTTGTTGCCCGCGCGTTTCAGACGGTAAGCGCCCTTGCTGCACATATCGACTTCATCGGGAGCATTGCGCACTTGCGGCAGACCCTGACGGCTGAGCGCGATGACGCTCGGACGGTCGGTCTGTTCCAGCGCGATCTGCCAGCACTCCGCCGTTTCCACCCGGTCTGCCGGACGCATAACCAGAACATTGGGCATGGCGCGCAGGCTTTGCAGGTGCTCGATCGGCTGGTGCGTCGGGCCATCTTCGCCAAGACCGATGGAATCATGCGTCATCACGTAAATGACCCGGCACTGTTGCAGCGCCGAGAGGCGGATCGCGCCGCGTGCATAATCGGTGAATATCAGGAAGGTACCGCCATAGGGGATGATGCCGCCATGCAGCGCCATGCCGTTCATGGCGGCCGCCATGCCAAATTCACGGATGCCGTAATAGACATAGCGCCCGCCGTAATTGTCCGGGGTCATCGGCTCGGTCGCGGCGGTCTTGGTATTGTTGGAGCCGGTGAGGTCGGCGCTACCGCCAACCATTTCGGGCAGCAGCGGTGTCAGCACGTCGAGCGCCATCTCGCTTGCCTTGCGGGTGGCGACCTTCTGCGGCTCTTCCAGCCATTTTGCGAAGGCCTTGTCCGCTTTGTCACCCTCGGTCAGCTCACCAACCATGCGCCGGGTAAATTCAGCCTTGTCCGGTGATGCGTCCAGACGCTTAGCCCAATCGCTATGCGCTTCCTTGCTGCGCTCGCCCGTCGCCCGCCATGCCGCCAGAATGTCGTCCGGAATGACAAAGGGATCGTGCGCCCAGCCCAATTCCTTGCGTGCGGCGGCAATCTCGTCTTCGCCCAGCGGTGCGCCGTGTATCCCGCTTGTGCCGCCCTTATTGGGCGCACCCTTGCCGATCACCGTGGAGCACTGGACCAGCGAAGGCTTGCCAGTTTCGGCCACAGCTTCGTCAATTGCGCGGCGGATATCGGCGGGATCATGCCCGTCGCACTTGGTCACGTGCCAGCCTGTCGCGACGTAGCGCGCGGGAATATCCTCAGAGGAGGACAGGCCAACCTCGCCATCAATGGTGATGTTATTGTCGTCCCACAGCACGATCAGGCGATCCAGTTGGTGATGCCCGGCAAGGCCGATTGCCTCATGATTGATGCCTTCCATCAGGCAGCCATCGCCTGCGATCACCCAGGTGCGGTGATCGACCAACTCGTCTCCAAAACCGGCGTTGAGGTGCCGCTCTGCCATGGCCATGCCGACACCCATCGCCAGTCCCTGCCCTAGCGGACCGGTTGTTGCCTCCACACCGTCGAGCAGGAAGTTCTCCGGGTGCCCGGCGCAGGGGCTGCCGATCTGGCGGAAGTTTTTGATGTCCTCCAGCGTGGGCGCCTCATAGCCCGAGAGATAGAGCAGCGAATAGATCAGCATCGAGCCATGACCCGCGCTCAGCACGAAGCGGTCGCGATCGGCCCAATCGGGTGCGGCAGGGTCGAACTTGAGATAGTCCGACCACAGTACCGTTGCCACATCGGCCATGCCCATCGGCATTCCGGGGTGGCCCGAATTGGCCGCCTGCACCGCATCCATCGACAGCGCGCGGATGACATTGGCCATATCGGAGAAAGGGATCTGCTTGTCGCTCATTACATGCTCCATGCGCGGCCCTGCATGGGCGGCGATTCGGTTCGGGGTTGTGTGATGGTGGCTGACCGCGAGGTCAAGCAAGACACCCCCGCAAGCGGCGCACAGCTGGCCGCAAAGCCGAGGATTATTCACAGCTTTCGCGGCCAAGGCTTTGCTGCCGCGTGAAACTTGGCTAATCCTTGCCAAATGGACAGTGATCGCACTGCGGACCGGGTTGCCCAAGCAATCGCCCGGATCGAAGCGGCAGCCGGGCGCATCGCGTCCGCCGCAGACGCTCGTAATGCCTCCTCAGCTGGCAATGATCCCGAACTCGAAGCCCGCTACGCCGCGCTCCAGCGCGAAGCCGGAGAGGTCTTGCAGCAAATCGACCAATTGATCGGGACGCTGGGATCGCCATGAGTAACGTCACCCTCGATATCGCTGGCCGCCGCTACACTATCGCCTGCGCCGAAGGTGAAGAGGCGCATATCGAAATGCTGGGCGCTTCGATCCATGACAAGCTGACGCAGCTCGACAATCTCCACGGACAATCGCCCGAACGTGTCCTGCTTTATGGCGCGCTGTTGCTGGCAGACGAATTGCACGAGACGAAGGGCAACGGCCCTGCCGCGCCTGCCCCTGCTGTGAGCGGTGAACAGGCCCGCGTGCTGGAAGATTTGGCCGACAATTTGGAAGCCATCGCCGCGCAGCTTGAGAATGCTGCTTGAGACTGTCCACGCTCGCGCCTAAATAGAGCGTGGCGGGGCTGCAGGGCACGAGCTGTTCGAATATCCCTGAGGCTATAAGCTATCCAAGGGAGCTGTCCCTGCCCGGTCTACCAGTTCGGCTGTGGGATCGGTGCATATGGCGCCCACCTGACGTTTTCGCGTCAGAGGATTTCTATGGAAAACGACCCATCGTGGTCCCGCCACTTCCATCATCATCTTCAGAGGGCAGCGTGACAGACATCACCGACCAAAAAGCCGCGCTCCGCAAGCAAATGCTTAAAGCACGGCGCGAACATGTGGCGAGCCTGCCCGGTTCCGTCAGCGCATTGCTGTTCCGCCGACCGCCCGCCCCCGTAATGGAGATGATCCCGGGCGACGCGATCATCGGTCTGTACCGTGCGAGCGAAGCAGAGGCCCCCGCGGCAGGATATGCACGCTTCTTTTTGGAAGCAGGCCACAGCGTCGCTCTGCCCCGGATTGCGCCGGGCAGCCGCATGATGACATTTCGCACGCACACCGATCCCTTCGACGAAAGCGACCTCGAAGAAGGACCGCATGGCATCATGCAGCCTGCCGCCGATGCGGCGGAAGTTGAACCGGGTGTGCTTTTCGTCCCGCTTGTAGGATTTGCGCAAAGCGGTCATCGGATTGGCCAAGGCGGTGGTTATTATGATCGCTACCTCGCCGCCAATCCCGATGCCACAGCTCTCGGACTGGCGTGGGATGTGCAGGAAGTGGATGAATTGCCGATAGAGGAACACGATATGCCACTGGCCGCCATTATCACTCCAACCCGGATTTACGGACCTTTCTGATGCGTACCGAACCTACCTTGCGAATTCCCCTCGGCATCCTTGGCCTGTGCGCTGCGCTGACCGCTTATGCGCTGGTCATCGCGCGCTATGTACCGGAACTGATCGGCGGATGGCATGGTGCAGCGCAGGGAATCGTATATCTGATCCTCGGCCTGATCTGGCTGCTGCCGCTGCGCCGCTTTCTGATCTGGATGGAGACGGGGAAATGGGGTTAGGCCAGCGCGCCGAGTCCTGCTCGCCAATCATCGGGTAGTGGCACAGGGCGGCGCGTCACGCGGTCGACATAGACGTGGATAAAATGCCCCTCTGCCGCCGCTTCCTCTGCGCCCTCGGCGAAAATCCCGACCTCATACCGCACGCTAGATGTGCCCAGCTTCGCTACCCGCACACCTGCCTCCACGGTCTGGGGAAAGGATAGCGGCGCAAAATAGCGGCACGATGTTTCCACCACCAGGCCGATCATCGCGCTATTGTCCATATCGAGCAGGCCGCGCTCAATCAGTTCGGCGTTCACGGCAGTGTCGAACCATGAATAATAGACGACATTATTGACGTGGCCGTAGACATCATTGTCCGCCCAACGCGTGGGGATGGGGCGAAAGGCGCGGTACGCACTGCGCGGTCGCGGTGCTTCACGGCTCATGGCGTGCTTCTCATAGAGCAGCCTCATACATGCGCCGGGCATCATCGCGGGTAATGGGAAGCGGATTGTTGATAAGCAGACGTTCCTGCTTCATCGCCTCATCCGCCAGCAGATCGAGCGAGTCCGCGCCCACGCCTACATCACCAAGACGCGGACTGAGGCCGATTTGCGCGGTAATCGCACGCAGCGCCTCGACAAAACCCTGCGCCTGCGCCTGCGAACCCTGCCCCGCCAACGACGGGTCAATCTCGACGGCCAGTTCAGCATACATATCGCGCGCGGCGGGCATGTTGTGCGTGAGAACATGCGGCAGCATCAGGGCGTTGGAGAGGCCGTGCGGCACGTGAAAATGCCCCCCCAGCGGATAGGCCAGCGCATGAACACCTGCACATGGGGCATTGGCGAAAGCCACGCCCGCCAGATAGGAGCCGCGCAGCATGGCATCGCGCGCGGCGAGGTTGTCCGGCTCATCGCAAGCGGTGAGCAGATTGCCAGAAAGCAAGCGCAGTGCCTCTTTCGCCAGCACATCGGATATGGGGTTCTTGAGCCGCTTGGTGGTGAATGCCTCGATCGCATGGACCATCGCGTCGATCCCTGTCGCGGCGGTGACATGGCGCGGCAGACCGCTGGTCAGGCTGGCATCGAGCACGGCATGGTCGGCATAAAGTGCGGGCGCGACGATGCCCTTCTTGCTCGTCTCTCCCACAGTCAGAATGCTGATCGGTGTCGCTTCGGAACCTGTTCCGGCGGTGGTCGGGACCAGCACCAGCGGCAGGCCCTCCCCTTGCGCCACATCGACACCGTAGATCGCGGCAATCTCCTCGCTGGTGCCGAGCAGATAGGCCGCCGCCTTGGCGACATCCATCGGACTGCCGCCGCCAAAGCCGATAACGCTGGTCGCGCCGATCTCCCGCCCAAGCGCAATGGCTTCAAGAACGCTTTCCTCGGTCGGGTCCTCGCGCACATTGTCGAAGATGGCGACTTCGCGATCCTCCAGCCCTTCCAGCGCCGCATCGGTCAGACCGAGCGCGTGCAAATTGACATCGGTCACGAACAGCACCGGGCCATCAGGCAGCAGGCGCGCCAATTCACCGCTAGACCCAATGCCAGAAGTGACGCGCGGGCCGGGATGGAAGTTGAAAGTCTCGCTCATGCCGCAAGCTGTGCCGAAGCGCAGCGCGCTCCGCAAGCCAGCATCATTAGCAAAGAGGAAAAATGTCCCAAGTGGCGCGAGTGACGGGACTCGAACCCGCGACCCTCGGCGTGACAGGCCGATACTCTAACCAACTGAGCTACACCCGCGCATTTAAGCGGCTCTAGCGCCTCCTTGGGAGCAGCGCATCTAGTGGAGGGCAGATAGGCTGTCAACACACTGCGCGCGGCTTTTTGAACTGTTTTTGCGTAGGCCGGATCAACCAGCCAGAATCGTGGCCGGAGCCTCGATCAGCTTCTTGATCTCCTGCACGAATGCCGCAGCGTCATAGCCATCGACCACGCGGTGATCGCAGCTGATCGAAATGTTCATGAGCTTGCGCTTTTCCACGCGCTCGATGCCATCTGCGCCGGCAACAAACATCGGCCGTTCGACAATGCGATTGGGGCCGATGATGGCGACTTCAGGGCGATTGATGACCGGCGTTGTCGCTACGCCGCCGAGCGGCCCGAGCGAGGTCACCGTCAGGGTCGAGCCGGAAAGTTCTTCCGACCTGGCGCTACCAGTCCGCGCTGCCTCTGCAAGGCGGCCAATTTCATTGGCGAGTTGCCACATATTCTTCGCCTGCGCATCGCGGATCACCGGCACCATCAACCCGTTATCGGTCATGGTCGCCATGCCCAGATGTACGCTGCCGTGACGGGTGACGACCTTGGCCTCGTCATCGAAGCGGGCATTGATCATCGGGAAATCGGGTATCGTCTTGCAGATCGCGGCGATCAGCAGCGGCAGCATGGTGAGCTTGGGCCTGTCGCCCCTGTTCGCATTCAGCTGTGCGCGGGTCCGCTCAAGCTCGGTAACGTCGCACTCTTCAACATAGGTGAAATGCGGGATGTTGCGCTTGGCCGCGGCCATGTTCTCGGCGATGCGTTTGCGCAGGCCGATGACCTTAATCTGCTCGTCCGCGCGCGTCGGGGCGGAGCCGGAATAGCCGCTCGAATACGACAGAAACGCATCGAGATCGGCATGGCGGATACGGCCGTCTTCGTGCGGCTTCACTTGCGCGAGATCGACGCCGAGGTCCTTGGCGCGCTTGCGCACAGCAGGTGTCGCGAGGACTTTCACGCTGCCCGATGCTTGGACGGGTTTAGGCGCGGG
>DFBR01000072.1:0-1915 GCA_002367375.1 Erythrobacter sp. UBA3075
GGTTCTGGAGAACGGGTCTGTTCCTCTCGATGTGCTCGAAGCGCATGTCGACGCTTGGATCGCGAGCGAGTTGGCGGATTAGAATTCCCTACTGCCGGGCAAAGCGCGATGGTCCGCTACATGAGCAAGATCACCCCATTGGCCGTTTCGTGTAAAAACCCAATGTTTTCAATGATGGAATTTGCACCCTGGACAGTGCTCCATGTGCTCCACATTAATTTGCGTCCAGAGCGCATAGAGGGGTCGAAACACCAGTCTTCTTCATTGCGGCGAAAGGCTGGCCGCCCTAGAGCATCCGCCAGTCAAGCAGGAACCAAGCCCACGTGATCCTCTCCCCTTTCGAATGGTCCATCGCCAAACGCTATATGCTGCCGGGACGCAGCGAAGCGGTGATTGCGCTGGTGGCGGGCATTTCCATTACCGTGGTCATGCTGTCAGTTGCGATGCTGGTCATCGTGATGAGCGTGATGAACGGCTTTCGCGCTGAGCTGCTCGACCGGATTACAGGGCTGAACGGCCATGCCGTGGTGCAGGCCTATGGCGGACGGCTCGACAATTGGGAAACGGTGCTGGAGGAAGTGCGCGACACGCCCGGCGTCACCCGCGCATCGCCGCTGATCGAACAACCGTTATTGGCAAGTTTCAATGGCCGGGCAGAGGCCGTATTCGTCCGTGGAAATACGCCGGAAGACATCCAGCGGCTTGAGGAAAATGTGCTGGCGGGAAGCCTCGACACGCTGGTTCCGGGCGAACGGAATGTCGCCATCGGTTCACGGCTCCAGCAGAACCTTGGCCTCAGGCTGGGTGAGACGATCACGATTATCAACCCGCAGGGCCGCACCACGCCCTTTGGCACCGTACCCCGGCAGGTTGGATATACGGTCACCGCCGTTTTCGAAGTGGGCCTTTACGACTTCGACGAACGCTTCGTGGTGATGCCGATCCCGGTGGCGCAGACGCTGATGATGACCGGCGATACAATCAGCATGATCGAGGTGCAGACCGAGGACCCGGACCGCGTCAATGAAATCCTCGCGTCTGTAACTGAAGACCTGTCGGGCCGCGCTGTCGTGACCGACTGGCAGACCATGAATTCCTCGCTGTTCGAAGCGCTTCAGGTCGAACGGGTGGCGATGTTCTTTGCCCTGTCGATCATCGTGTTGGTCGCTGCGTTCAATATTCTGTCCTCGCTCGTCATGCTGGTGCGGTCCAAGACCCGCGATATCGCGATCATCCGTACGATGGGGGCAACACGGCGCAGCCTGATGAAGATATTTGTGACCACGGGCTCGGTCGTGGGCGTGATTGGGACACTCGCTGGACTGGCCTTGGGCTTTCTGGTGCTGTTCTTCCGCAACGGAATTGTCACCGGGCTAAGCAAAGTGTTCGGCATCGAACTGTGGGATCCGTCAGTGCGCTTCCTGACAGAGCTTCCGGCCAAAACGGATCCGGGCGAAGTCATGATGATCGCGGGGATGGCCCTCGGCCTCAGCTTCCTCGCCACGCTCTACCCAGCCTATCGCGCGTCCAATACTGATCCCGTGGAGGTGCTGCGCTATGAGTGATGCGGTGGTGAAATTGACCAACCTCGCGCGCAGTTTTGAACAGGGCGGCGTGCGGATTGATGTGCTTAACGGTGTCGATCTGGAGATCGCGCCCGGAGAGATTGTCGCACTGCTTGGCCCGTCAGGTTCGGGCAAGTCCACGATGTTGCAGGCTGTGGGACTGCTCGAAGGCGGCTTTTCCGGCACAATCGAGATAGCGGGCAGGGATGCCAGCGCGCTCGACTCAGGCGATCGCACAGCCCTGCGCCGCGATCACCTTGGCTTCGTCTACCAGTTCCACCATTTGCTGCCTGACTTCACGGCGCGCGAAAACGTGGTGTTGCCGCAGCTTCTGCTTGGCGTTGGCCGCA
>DFBR01000072.1:2123-4229 GCA_002367375.1 Erythrobacter sp. UBA3075
ACGCATAATGAGCGTCTGGCTGCGCGCATGGACCGTGTGGTACGCCTGCACGAGGGACGTATCGAATAGGGGAATATTATGGGGCTGATTGCAAGCTCGCTCGCCGCGCTGTTGCTGATGCAGGACGCAGCGCCTCCTCCTCCTCCGGTTGCCACAAATCCAACACCGCCCTGCGCCGCAGAGGAATATCAGGCGTTCGATTTCTGGGTTGGTGATTGGGATGTGACGGTGAACGGCGGGGACCAACAGGTCGCCACCAGCCGGATCGAGAAACTGGCCAACGGCTGCGCTATCCGTGAAACATGGATGCCGCTGCAAGGCGGCGGCGGGACGAGCATTTCTACCCGCGACCCCGATAGTGGGACGTGGCACCAGCTATGGGTCGGAAGCGTGCCGGGGCGGGTGTTCTTCGAAGGCGGCCCGGTTGATGGAAACATGGTCCTGACCGGATATTGGGGGACCGATAATGACGGCGTCGCGCAGCTTATCCGCATGACCTACACGGCGCGGGAAGATGGCACTGTCCGCCAGCACGGCGAAGTCAGCACCGACCACGGCGCAAGCTGGAGCGATGCCTTCGATTTCATCTATTCGCGCCAAACTAAGTAACCACTGGCGTCTCCGGCGCGAAACCTTGAGCAAAGGAGACATTGGCATGTTGCAGGCATTTTCGGACTGGTTTCTCTCACTGGGCGTGACTTACGGTGTCAATCCGTGGATTTTCGGCAGTATTTACGTGGGCGCAATTCCGTTCTTCATCCTGTCCATTGGATGGTTGGTGAAGAATGCGCGAGCGGGGAGATCGACGGTGTTACCGACGATGCTGGCAGGGTTCTTCTTCGTCTCCGCCTATATTTATCTCGCCATTGCCGGGCGCAATATTCCGGTGTGGGTGTGGATTTTCCTCGCCGCGCTGATCGCCTACGGGGCTATTTCGCAAGTGCGCCAGACACGCAAGAAAATCGCCGCTGCGCGGGCGGAGCAACTGGTTTTACCGGAATAGGGGATACTCGCGAGATTGCCTCTTCAATGATGCGCGTCCCGCGCGCATATTAAGTGGATGCCACATGCTCCCTTCGTACCTTTGCGCGTTGTGTCCAGCTATTCGATGCTCGAAGGCGCTATCGATCCGAAGGCCATCGCAAAACTCGCCAAGGAACGCGGATTTCCGGCCATCGCCATGTGCGACCGCAATGGTCTCTACGGCTCCACCATGTTTGCCGGGGCGGCGCTGGGTGAAGGGGTGCAGCCAATCATCGGATGCCTTCTCGGCGTGTTGCGCGGTGAGAGTGAGCCGGTCGACTATCTGCCGCTGTATGCGCAGGATGAGGATGGCTGGAACAATCTGTGCCACCTCGTCAGCCGGGCGCATCTCGATCGTCCGTTGGAGCTGGAACCGCATGTTACCTTTGCTGATTTTGAAGGCCATACCGACGGGCTGATCGCTCTCACCGGAGCCAGCGAGGGCGCGGTCACGCGGCTGCTGGCCGATGGCAAGGAAAAGCGCGCGCATGAGATGGCGCAGCGCCTCGCCGCGCTGTTCCCAGACCGCCTTTATGTCGAACTGGCGCGGCGCGGTCATCCGATTGAGGAAGCGGCAGAGGAAGGCTTGCTCGACCTTGCCTATGCGCAGGAGCTACCGCTGGTTGCGACCAATCCGGCCAATTTTGCCGAGCCGCATATGCACAGCGCGCATGATGCCATGCTGTGCATCGCCAATTCCTCACAAATCGACAGCGACGATCGCCCCACCTCCAATCCGCAGGCCTTCGTGAAGACCGCTGCGATGATGGAGGAGTTGTTCGCCGATCTGCCCGAAGCGACCGCCAACTCGCTCGTGATCGCGCAGCGCTGCGCTTTCGCGCCGCCGCGCCGCAAGCCGATCCTGCCCAGTCTTGCCGGCGATCTGGAAGGCGAATCGAAATTGCTTGAGGAGGATGCGCGCAAGGGTCTCGCTGCGCGGCTCGAAAAGTACGGCGAATTGTCGGATGAGGAGCTGAAGACCTATGTTGATCGGCTTGATTACGAAGTCGGCATCATCCGCAACATGGGGTTCCCCGGCTACTTCCTGATCGTTGCTGACTTTATCAAATGGGCCAAGGCGCA
>DFBR01000072.1:4279-5239 GCA_002367375.1 Erythrobacter sp. UBA3075
TGGGCGCTGACGATCACCGATCTCGACCCGATCCAGCTTGGCCTTCTGTTCGAGCGGTTCCTGAACCCCGAACGTGTGTCCATGCCCGATTTCGACATCGACTTCTGCGAAACGCGGCGCGGCGAAGTGATCCGTTACGTGCAAGAGCGGTACGGCCATGACAAGGTCGCGCAGATCATCACCTTCGGCAAGATGAAGGCGCGCGCAGTGCTGCGTGATACCGGCCGGATCCTGCAAATGCCTTATGGCCAGGTGGATCGCCTCACGAAGATGATCCCGAACCATCCGACTGACCCGTGGACTTTGCCCCGCACGCTGAATGGTGCCGCCGATTTCAAGCGGGAGTATGACAATGACAATGAGGTGAAGCGCCTTGTTGATCTGGCGATGAAGCTGGAGGGTTTTCCGCGCAATTCCTCTACCCACGCGGCGGGTGTGGTGATCGGCGACCGGCCGCTCAGCCAGCTTGTCCCGCTTTACCGCGATCCGCGATCAGACATGCCGGTGACGCAGTTCGACATGAAGCATGTCGAGGATTCGGGACTGGTGAAGTTCGACTTCCTCGGTCTCAAAACGCTCAGCGTGCTGCGGAAGGCTGTCGATCTTCTGGAGCTGCGCGGCGTGACCGTCGATCTCGATACGCTGCCGTGGGACGACGACAGTGTTTATGATCTGATGAAGCGCGGTGACACGGTCGGCGTGTTCCAGCTCGAATCCGAAGGGATGCGCCGCACGCTGACGGCGGTAAAGCCGACCAAGTTTGAAGACATCATCGCGCTTGTCTCGCTCTATCGTCCCGGCCCGATGGACAACATTCCGCTGTTCGGAAAGCGCAAATCGGGCGATGCGCCAATCGAATATCCGCATCCTAAGTTAGAGGGCATTCTCGAAGAGACCTACGGCATTTTCGTCTATCAGGAACAGGTGATGCAGGCCGCGCAGATTCTGGCGGGATATTCG
>DFBR01000072.1:5339-7463 GCA_002367375.1 Erythrobacter sp. UBA3075
TTCGCCGGATATGGCTTTAACAAGTCCCACGCTGCCGCATACGCACTGCTCAGCTATCAGACGGCGTGGCTGAAGACGCATTATCCGGAGGAATTTTACGCCGCATCCATGTGTTTCGACATGCATCAGTCGGAAAAGCTGGCGGTTTTCGTGGACGATGCACGGCGCAACGGGATCGCGCTTCTGCCACCTGACATCAACGCCTCGCATGCCGAATTCAGCGTCGAGCAGACCGATGAGGGCTGGGCGGTGCGCTATGCTCTCGCGGGCATCCGCAACGTTGGCGAAAAAGCGATGGAGCAGGTCGTGGCAGAACGGCAGGCGCATGGCCCATTCGAGACGCTGGAGGATGCTTTCCGGCGATGCCCGCCTGGTTCGATGAACCGCAAGCAGTTGGAAAGTCTCGCTGGTGCGGGCGCTTTCGATGGTCTTGAGCCCAATCGCGCGAAGGTGATGGCCAATGCCGATATGCTTTTGGCGGTTGCAGAGGCAGCCAATCGCGAGAAGGCAAGCGGCCAGGCGGCGCTGTTTGGCGGGGAAGATCATGCCGAACCGTCGCTCAAACTCAAGGATGCGCAAGGGTGGACCCGCCCCGAGCAGATGGCGGCCGAACGCGATACTTTCGGATTCTACTTTGCCGCTCACCCGGTGCAGGAATTCCGCATGATCGCCTCTGCCAATGGCGCGCGGAGCTATGCCGCGCTGATGGAAAGCGGTGTGGGTGGCGGTCGGCAGCCTGCCGTGATGGCGGCGCTGGTGGAGAGCGTGAACAAGGGACGCACCAAACGCGGAGCTGAATTTATTCGCGCCGACTTCTCAGATGAATCAGGCCAGTTCAGCGCGGCGTGTTTCGAGGAATCGCTGGTTGAGAGCTTCCAGAAGTGGGCGGGGGACGGGACATGTGTGCTGCTGAATGTCGAGCTGGACTCACCAAATCCCGATGATCCCCCGCGCGTAACGGTACGCGGTGCAAGGCCGCTGGCGGATGTCACCAGTACCGCCAGAATGCTGCTTAAGGCCGACGTGCTCGATGTCGCCGGGCTGGAGGTGCTGCGCGAGGCGCTCACCATTGGCCGGGCTGGGCATGGCGAAGTGTTGGTGCGATTGTGCATTGGCGAAGATCATGAACCGCAGATTCTGCTGGGCCATGACTTTGCGCTGGGCAGCGAGCTTGCTGATCGTCTGCAAGATATTCCGGGCCTGGCCAATGTCGATCTGGCGCCGATCAAGGGCGTGGGTCATTTGCGGCTTGTCGCATGATGGCTGACGGCTTGGCTGACCTGACCGACAAAGAGAAGGAGGCACTTCGCCTGCTCCTTTCCGGGCATGATGCCAAGACATCGGCGGCTGAACTCGATCTCTCAGTTCACACGGTCAATGACAGGCTGCGCAATGCCCGCCGCAAATTGGGTGTGTCAAGCAGCCGCGAAGCCGCAAGAATCTTGGGTGATGCCGAGGGTGGCGCACCCCAAAACCTTGTGCACAATGATATCGGGATGGCGGAAAATCAGCCAGGCAGTGATCCTGCAGACCTCAATGAAACGCGCCACGCAGCCGCCTCGCGGACACTGTGGTTGGCTGGAGGAATGTTGATTATGTCTATGATTATGGCCGCAATTGTTGTGGGGGTTGTGCACACCTCCGCAGAGCCGACAAGCGATAGTATGCCGGGCGCTGCCGACGTTCAGGATGCGGAGACTGTGACCGTGTCCGGGCCATCGAGTCCCGAAGAAATGGCCGCAGCACAGCGCGCCGAGCGCTTTCTCGCGCTGGTCGATGAAGGTCTCTGGGAAGCGAGTTGGGAAGATGCTGGCGCGTTTTTCCAGTCGCAATCGAGTGTTGAGGAATGGGCTGAAATCATTGAACCCGTTCGCCCACCTCTCGGCGAGGTCATCTCGCGAGAGATCGCGCAAGTGCAGCGCGCTGAAAGCCTGCCTGGTATGCCGGACGGCGATTTCACAGTGCTGGCGTTCGATACGAATTTTGAAAACCGCGACACGCAGTCCGTTGAGACCGTCATCATGATGCAAGGGGATAGTGGCCTTGAGGTGATCGGTTACTTCATTCGATAAATTGGCCGCGAATTGAATTCGGCCAAATACAAAAGGGGCCGGGAGATTGCTC
>DFBR01000219.1 GCA_002367375.1 Erythrobacter sp. UBA3075
TTCGCGCCATGCACGGAAACACAGGCTGCTTCGCCGACGGCGAACAGTCCGGGCACCACATGGTCGGGATTGCCGTCTGGGCCGATGGTGACGACTTCGCCGTGATAGTTACACGGAATGCCGCCCATATTGTAATGCACCGTTGGCGTAACCGGCAGCGGCTGGCGGGTCAGGTCGACGCCCGCAAAAATCTTGCCGCTTTCGGTGATGCCGGGAAGCCGCTCTGCCAGAACGGCGGGGTCGATATGGTCGAGATGCAGGTGAATGTGGTCACCGTTTTCGCCCACGCCGCGTCCTTCACGCATTTCCAGCGCCATCGAGCGTGACACGACATCGCGGCTCGCCAGATCCTTTGCCGAGGGGGCGTAGCGTTCCATGAACCGCTCGCCTTCGGAATTGGTCAGATAGCCGCCCTCACCGCGCGCGCCCTCGGTAATCAGCACGCCCGCACCGTAAATGCCGGTGGGGTGGAATTGCACGAATTCCATGTCCTGCATCGGCAGTCCGGCCCGCAGCACCATGCCGCCGCCATCGCCGGTGCAGGTATGCGCGCTGGTGGCGGTGAAGTAGCAACGGCCATAGCCGCCGGTCGCCAGCACCACTCCGTGCGAACGGAAGCGGTGGATAGTCCCATCATCGAGGCACATGGCGATCACGCCGACGCATTGCTTTCCGTCCGGCGTGTCCTTCATGATCAGATCGATAGCGAAATATTCGATGAAGAAGTCCGCGTCATACTTCAGGCTCTGTTGATAAAGCGCGTGGAGCATGGCGTGGCCCGTACGGTCAGCTGCGGCGCAAGTGCGCTGAACCTGCGGCCCCTCGCCCATGTTCTGCATGTGACCGCCGAACGGGCGCTGGTAGATCGTGCCATCCTCGTTGCGCGAAAACGGCACGCCAGCGTGTTCCAGCTCATACACAGCCTGCGGAGCTTCGCGCGCGAGATATTCAATCGCGTCCTGATCGCCCAGCCAGTCGGCACCTTTCACAGTGTCATACATGTGCCACGACCAGTGATCCGGCGTGTTGTTGCCGAGGCTGGCCGCGATGCCGCCCTGTGCTGCAACAGTGTGGCTACGTGTAGGGAATACCTTGGAGATATTCGCCGTTTTCAAGCCAGCTTCGGCGGCGCCCATCGTGGCGCGCAAGCCGGAACCGCCCGCGCCCACTACGACCACATCATAAGTGTGATCTGTAATCGGGTAAGAGCGACCGTTGATTTCAAAAGTTTCCGTGCGGGCCATCAGGCAGCTCCTCCGCCAAAGGCAAGGCGGGCAATGCAGAACAGGCCAAAGCCTGCCCCAGCGAATGTCAAAAGATTGAGAATAAGAAGAACGCCAAATTTGCTGCCCGCTTCTTGCACATAATCCTCAGTCGCCACTTGCAGACCAAGCCGCGCGTGCCAGAATGTGGTGATGACCAGCAGCGCCATCATGAAGGCGGGGATCGGCTCTGCGATCCAGCCGGTGACCGTGGCGTGCTCCAGATCCGGCAGCATCACCAGCGAGATGATGAGAAACAGCACCGTCACCAGATTGCCGACGGCGGTGAAGCGTTGCACCAGCCAGTGATGTGGCCCGTGGTGGGCCGAGCCGAGACCGCGCACGCGGCCGATGGAAGTTCCGTTACCCATGGATCAAATCCTAACGCAGTAAGATGTAGGCCCAGACGGCGGCGGTCAGCGCGACTGCGCCGACCATCGAAATCCATGACCAATTGCGGTTGGTGTCGAGTTCATAACCTGCCCCGGTATCCAGCACGAAATGGCGGATGCCCGATGCGGCATGATTGAAGAAAGCCCAGGTCAGGCCGATCAGGATGACATATCCAAGCGGGCTACTCATCCATTCAGCGAAGCTGGTATAATAGTCCGGCCCGCTCGCCAGTGCGCCCAGCCACCACAGCAGCACGAACAGGCCGACAATGGCCATCCCGTCTCCGGTAACGCGGTGGAGGATGGATACCGCCATATGCGGTCCCCATTTCCAGATCGAAAGGTGCGGTGAAAGCGGGCGATTGGCCATGATATGTCCCGTTGGAAGCAGTTATGCGCCCCACTTAGCGCATGATGCGCCTGTGACAAGCGCACCTTCACCTGTATTCGCCAGGAATTACGCACTCTTCCCCGATCCGGCCCTGCCCGCTAAGAGTTCATCGCATGACCAATATCCTCGTCACAGGCAGCAGCAGGGGCATCGGAAAAGCGATTGCGGATCAGCTGGCAGCACGCGGTTGCAGTGTGATCGGCCACGCCACGCGCGCCCGCGATTCTCGTACGATTGCCGCCGATTTTGCTGAGCCCACCGCCGCACAGATGCTGTGGCAAGAAGCGCTCTTTCAGTTGGACGGCAAGATCGATGTGCTGGTGAACAATGCCGGCCTGTTCGAACAAAGCCCGCTGGGTGCCAGCGACATTGAATGGCTTGATCGCTGGGAAGACACGATGCGGATCAATCTGACTTCCGCCGCGCAGCTATCGCGTTTCGCCGTGCGCCACTGGCAGGAACGCGCCGAGAATGGCGAAGACACTGGTGGCCGCATTGTCCATGTCGCCAGCCGGGCGGCGTATCGCGGGGACTCACCAGCGCATTGGCATTATGCTGCGGCCAAAGGGGGAATGGTGGCAATGCACAAGACCATCGCGCGCGGCTATGCGAGCGAGAATATCCTCAGCTACGCGATCACGCCCGGCTTCACCGATACGGCGATGGCAGGCGATTATCTGGAAAGCCGTGGCGGCGAAGGCCTGCTTGCCGACATTCCACTGGCGCGCGTCGCCCAGCCGGAAGAAATTGCCGATATCGCAGTATTCTGCGCACTGGATGCCCCGGCCAGCATGACCGGAGCGGTGATCGATGCAAATGGAGCCAGCTATGTACGTTAGGCACGCGCTAATCTCCGCCATGGCAGTGGCGCTTCTGTCAGCTTGCGTTGCACCGCAACCGCCAGCGCCGCCTGCATCGGCCTCGGCAGTTGCTGCTGCCCGCGATCTGGCTCCGCCTGCCAGTCAATGGTCGCAAACTTGCGAAGATTGGGACCAGTGGGAGAAGCGCGCAGAGCCCTTCCGCGTCCACGGCACCACCTATCACGTAGGCACGTGCGGGATCACGGCGCTGCTGGTCGCGGGGCCTGAAGGGCATGTCCTGCTTGATACCGGCACGCGCAACGGTTCAATCGTGGTGCTTGAAAACATCCGCCTGCTTGGCCTGATGCCCGACAATGTCCGATCCCTGCTGACCAGCCATGAGCATTTCGATCATATTGGCGGTGCATGGTGGGTCTTGCAGAATAGCAGTGCGCGCATCCTTACGTCGCCCGTGGCGGCACGCGTCATCGAAAGCGGCACTGTCGATCCGCTCGACCCGCAATCGGGCATCCACCCGCCGATGCGCGCGGTAGACGGCGCTTTCATCACAGTGGTCAGCCCCGGCCAGCCGGTCACTCTGCAAGGCACGCGTTTCACTCCCATAGCCACGCCCGGTCACACGCCCGGCGCGCTAAGCTGGCAATGGGAAAGCTGCGAGGGCGAGGAATGTCTGACCATTGTCTATGCTGACAGCCTCTCGCCCGTCAGCGCCGATACCTACCGCTTCTCTCAGCATCCCGGATATGTGCAAGCCTACCGCGATGGCATTGCCCGCCTCGCGGCACTCGATTGCGATATTCTGCTCACGCCGCATCCCTCTGCGAGCGGTATGCGCGACAAGCTACTGGCTGAAGATCTCACCTCGGGCATGGGCTGCGCCGAATATGCTGCAAACGTCCTCCAACGGCTCGAAACGCGAATGGCCTTGGAAGTCGAGGAGGCTGCTCAATGAGCTGGAAACTCTCTGCCATCGCCTCCAAGGCCCGCATCGAAAGTGCGCTTGCACAGCGCGATGATTCTATGGGTTGGGACGAAAGCGTTGTCCTCGCGGGCTATGAAGTCGACCCGGATGAGCCCGATTGCTGGTGCCTTGACGCCTACCTGCCAGAAAAGCCGAGCGATGCGCAGCACAAGGCTGTGCGCGCGCTTTTTGCGGGCAAGCCGCCGCGCCTTGTTGCAGAACAACTACCCGATGCCGATTGGGTGAGTGAAAGCCAGCGCGGGGTCGAACCAATCCGCGCCGGGCGTTTCCATGTCCACACACCCGATCATGCACCGAGCAGTGAGGCAGGTGTGCGCAACTTCTGCATTCCAGCCGCGCAAGCATTCGGCACCGGCCATCATGAAACGACCGCAGGCTGCCTCGTGATGCTGGATGCGATGCGGGCGCAGGGCGTCAATCCGCGCCACGTCGCCGACATTGGCACAGGCACCGGCCTGCTCGCCTTTGCCGCGTTGGAATTGTGGCCGCATTCAGTTGTGACCGCATCCGATATCGACCCGGTTTGCGAACCAGCGGTGATCGAGAACGCGGTGCGCAATAAGGTGCGCCTCGGCACTGGTCCCAGCGAAGTCACGATGATCGTGGCCGATGGAATGCACAATTCGCTTCTTCAAGCGGCAGCGCCGTTCGACCTGCTCATCGCCAATATTCTCGCCGGGCCATTGATCGAAATGGCGGCGGATTTTGCCGAGGCCGTCGCCCCGCGCGGCAGCATTCTGCTTTCCGGCCTGCTGACCCGGCAGGAAGCAGACGTGCGCGCGGCCTATCTGCGGATGGGCTTCCGCCTCCACCGCCGTCTCAGATCCGGGGACTGGTCAATCCTGTGGCTGCGACATAGATTCACCGGATGAAGCGCAGGATTATTCGCGGATTTCTTGGCGTTCTCGCCATGCTTGCCATGGTCGTGGTCGGCTATCCGGTCGCGGCGTGGGTCGGCAGCACGATCCCGCAAAACAGCGACTGGACCGGGCCTGATACGGGCATGGATATCATGGTCGAAACCAATGGTACGCACACCTCCATTGTCGTGCCTATCGTAAGCGATCTGAAGGACTGGCGCGAGACCTTCCCCAGCGCCGCACGCGCCGTGCCATCGGGTGAAATGCCTACGCATATTTCTATCGGCTATGGCGAGCGCGAGGTCTTCCTCGACGTACCGACATGGGGCGATCTGGAAGTAAGCACGGCTCTGCGCATTGCGACCATGGGCGGAGATTCGCTGCTCCGCGTGAGCCACTATGTCCGCCCCGCCCCCAGCGAGCATCACCGACCGCTGCGCATCACGCACGATCAATATGCGCAGCTGGTGGAGGCAATCGAGAGTGCCGTACCCGATCTTCCACCGGACGAAAGCCGCGAGGAATTGCGCGGCACCTATGTCGATGATGCCTATTACGATGCGCTGGGTGACTATACGATGGGCAACACCTGCAACAGTTGGGTCGGAGAGAGATTGGCGGAGGCGGGCATTCCGATGGGGCTGTGGACACCATTCGCGGGCGGCGTGATGAAATGGATCCCCGAACCTTCGGACGACTCCACCGTCAGCTGATCCGCCTATTTGCCCTCAGGCTCGTCATCGTCCTGAGTGTCATCAGACGAGCGGTTGGTCGCACTGAAGGCTGCTCCGAAGGCAACACCGAGGGCGATGCCCAAGGCAATATTGTCGAAAGCCGCACCGAAGGCGACGCCCAAGGCAAGGCCGACACCGATCGAAGTTTCGCGGTTCCTACCCTTCATCCTACTTCCTCCACAATCGCCGCCCAGCCCGCTTCATCGATCACTTCGATGCCCAGCTCCGCCGCCTTCTTAAGTTTGCTGCCAGCGCCCGGTCCGGCAACGAGCAGGTCCGTTTTCGCACTGACCGAGCCTGACGCCTTCGCGCCCAGCCGTTCGGCCTGCGCTTTCGCTTCATCGCGGCTCATGGTTTCCAGCTTGCCGGTGAACACGACAGTCTTGCCTGCAACCGGGCTGTCGACGCTTTCGACTTCATAACGCGGCGGACAGACTTCGGAGAGGATGTCCTCCCACACGGCGACATTGTGCTCTTCGTGGAAGAAATCGCCCAACGCCTCGACCACGGCGGTGCCGATGCCATCGATATCGGTGATCTCGGCAAGCGCAACTTCGTCGCCTGCACGGGCCTTTTCCGCGACCTCCCGCACAACTGGCAGCTCATGAAAATGCTTGAGCAAATCGCGCGCCGTCACCGCGCCGACGTGACGAATGCCGAGGCCGAACAGCAGCCGCGCGGCGTCGGGAGAGCGCTTGTTCTCCACAGAAGCCAACAGATTATCCACAGACTTATCCTGCCACCCTTCGAGCGCGAGTATCGCGTCACGCCGGTCCTTCAGTCGGAAAATATCGGCCGGACTTTCCAGCCAGCCGAGCGCGAAAAACTGGTCGATGGTCTTCTCGCCCAGCCCCTCGATATCGAGCGCGCCGCGGCTGACGAAATGCTTGAGCCTTTCGGTGCGCTGCGCAGGGCAGATCAGCCCGCCGGTGCAGCGCACATCAACTTCGCCTTCTGCCGCCACAGCCTCGCTGCCGCATTCGGGACAGTGCTCGGGAAACACGAAAGCAGGACGGTCCTCATCGATGGTCAAATTCTCGACCACTTGCGGGATCACATCGCCCGCGCGCTGCACCACGACCCGGTCCCCCGGCCGCACACCGAGCCGGGCGATTTCGTCGCGATTGTGCAGCGTGACATTGGTGACAGTGACGCCGCCGACTGTGACAGGCGTGAGCCGCCCGACCGGAGTCAGCTTGCCCGTGCGCCCGATCTGAATGTCGATGGCCTCCAGCGTCGTCTGCGCCTGCTCGGCAGGAAATTTGTGCGCCATCGCCCAGCGCGGAGCTTTAGCGACAAAGCCGAGCCGTTTCTGCCAATCGAGCCGGTCCACCTTGTAGACCACGCCGTCAATATCATAACCAAGGTCCGCGCGGGCATTTTCGATAGCGCGGTAATGGGCGAGCATGTCCTCGACCGAGCTTACGCGGATAAACAGTTCACTTACTGGCAGCCCCCAATCCGCAATGGCCTGCATCACCTCATGCTGCGTTGCTCCCGGAACGTCCGATGCTGCACCCCAACCATGGGCGAGAAAGCGCAGAGGCCGCTTCGCCGTAACGCTCGCATCCTTCTGGCGCAGTGATCCGGCGGCAGCATTGCGCGGGTTGGCGAACAGCTTTTCGTCCGCTGCTTCCTGTGCAGCATTGAGTGCAGCAAACGACTGTTTATCCATATAAACTTCGCCGCGCACCTCGAAGACATCGGGTGCGTTTGAGCCGACCAATTGCTGCGGTATGTCTGCAATATGCGCGACATTGGGGGTGACGTTTTCCCCCACCTGCCCATCCCCGCGCGTCGCGGCGAGCACCAGCTTTCCGGCCTCGTACCGCAGCGAGCATGACAGCCCGTCAATTTTGTCCTCGGCAGTGAAGGCAACCGCCTCACCCTCACCCAGCGACAGGAACCGCTTCACCCGCGCGATAAATTCGGCGACCTCCTCGTCAGCAAACGCATTGTCGAGGCTGAGCATTCGCACTTCATGCGTCACCTTTCCCAGCGGCGATGCGGCGATGTCGTGACCGATTTGCTTGGAGGGCGAATCCTCCCGAACCAGATGCGGAAATTGCTCTTCCAATTCGGCATTGCGGCGAACCAGCGCATCATATGCGGCATCCGAAACTTCGGGTGAGTCCTCCGCATGGTAGAGCTTGTTGTGCCGTGCGATCTGCCGCGCGAGGCGCATCAGCTCATTAGCGGCTTCGGCTTCGGAGATGCTCACAACTCCCCCTCCTTTTCAAAGGAGGGGGTCAGGGGGTGGTGAGTGCTTCGGCTCAACTCACACCCCCTCCAGCAAACGATCAGCCTGCGCCCTAGCCTCTGGCGTCACTTCCGCGCCCGACAACATCCGCGCAATCTCTTCCTGCCGCCCATCCGCATTGAGACGCGCGACCGAAGTCTTCGTCACCGTCCCCTTCGAAGACTTGGCAATCATGTAATGCGTGCCGCCACGCGCAGCGACTTGGGGTGAGTGGGTGACAGCGAGCAATTGCCCGCCGTCGGCCAACCGCGCCAAACGCTCACCGATGGCAGAGGCGACCGCGCCGCCCACGCCTCGGTCGATTTCGTCGAAGATCACCGTAGCCGCCCCGCCCTGCTCGGCCAGCGCCACTTTCAGCGCGAGGATAAAACGGGAGAGTTCGCCGCCCGAGGCAATCTTGTTGAGCGGCGCGAAATCTGCGCCGGGATTGGTGGAGATCAGGAATTCCACCGCGTCCATGCCGCTCGCGCCCCAGCGGTCTTGCGGCAGCTCAGTCACCGAGGTCTGGAAGCGCGCCGCGTCCAGTTTCAGCGGAGCCAGTTCGCCCGCCACCGCTTTGTCGAGCTTGCCGCCCGCCTTCACGCGCGCCGTGTGCAGCGCCTCGGCAGCCTTGCGATAGGCTTCTCCCGCAGCTTGCTCCGCCTGCACAAGTTCTGCCAGATCGGCATCGCCCTGCTCAATCGCATCGAGCTTGCCGCGCAGTGACGTCATGACGGCGGGCAGATCATCGACCTGGCAGCCATGTTTGCGAGCCAGCGCGCGCAGTTCGAACAGGCGCGTTTCAATACGGTCGAGTTCGAGCGGATCATGCGTCAGCGCGATAGCAGCCGCTTCCAGCTTTTCTTCCGCTTCCCCCGCTTCGATCACCGCGCGATCAAGGCTCGCCAAAGCCTCCGTCAGCAGCGCATGTTCGGGAGCAATCCGGTCGAGCCGCCGTGCCGCACTGCGCAGCCGGGCGAGCGGCGAATCGCTGCCGTCCCACATCAGCCGCAGCTCCTCCAAATCGCCCTGCAATTTCTCGCCTTTCTGCATATCGGACCGGGAATTGGCGAGCGTCTCTTCCTCGCCCTCCTCCGGTACGATGGCAGTCAGTTCAGCAAGATGCGCCAGCAGCAAATCCTGATCGGCCTTGGCCTGTTCGATGCCTGCCCGTGCATTTGCCAGAGCCGCCCGCGCTGCGTGCCAGCCTGTCCATGCCGATGCGACGCGCGCGGTATTGGCGGCGGCGAAACGGTCCAGCAGATGGCGATGACCACGCGGATTGACGAGGCCGCGATCATCGTGCTGGCCGTGCAACTCGACCAGCGCACCTGCCAATTGCCGCAGCAGCGCCGCGCCCACAGCTTGGTCATTCACAAACGCCTTCGATCCGCCATCGGCCTTCACCCGGCGACGGATAATGAGCGGTTCGCCCGGCTCAATCTCGACTTCAGCATCGTCCAACGCCTCCACAATCGCGGCGGGCAAGGTAGAAAATTCGAAAGTCGCTGTGGCGCTCGCCTGTTCTTCACCGCTGCGCACCAACGAAGTTTCGGCACGTGCGCCCAGCACCAGCCCCAGTGCATCGAGCAGGATCGATTTGCCCGCGCCCGTCTCACCCGTCAGCACGCCAAGGCCCGGCCCGAAGGACAGGTCGAGCGATTCGATCAGCACGATATTGCGGATGGCAAGAGTGGTCAGCATGGCAGAGCGGATTCGAGCAATACGTCTCCACCCGTCGCGGTGCAACGATGGCTCACCGCGAAACAGTGGAGGTTGAAGGATTTTTAACCACTGTGTGGTGCAATAAGGTCGCAACAACAAGAAGGATGACCTCCATGTCGGTGCTCACCATCCGGGCACACAGGCGCTATGCACTGCGGATGCCCTCCAAATTGCAGAGCGAAGGTCGCAAGTCGGCCTCCTGCCTGCTGATCGAACTGTCGCAGCATGGTGCGCGCGTCAGCAATCTTGGGCGCCGTAAATTTGAAGTGGGCGAACGCGTCGCGCTCAATACAGATTGCGGCAGGCAGCTGCATGGCAAAATTCGCTGGGCGCATAACGGGCGCGCGGGGATTGAACTGGGCCAATCGCTCCACTTGCCAGAATTGTCCGAATTGATTGATGCCAACCGCAATGAATTTGCGGTCGCCTGATCTGGCCTAGCCGTTCGAGATTTTACCCACCAACGCGCGCTGGCTGATGCTCCTGCATCAAATCATAGGCGCGTTCATACCATTCATTGCCCGGATAATTGGCCCCAAGCACGGCAGCATAGCGCTGCGCTTCTTCGGGTACGCCGATAGCCAGACTGGCTTCCACCAGGCGGAACAACGCTTCCGGAGCATGGCTGGTGGTCTGGTAATCGTCGATCACATTCTGGAACCGCAGCTGCGCGGCCAGCCATTGGCCGGTGCCCTCGTAAAAACGACCGATTTCCATTTCCTTGCCTGCAAGGTGATCGTTGACGAGATCAATCTTGAGCCGTGCATCAGCGGCATAGGGGCTGCGCGGATAGCGGCGCACAATTTCATTCAGCGCGGCAAGCGCCTGACGCGTGATCGCCTGATCGCGTTCGACATCGCTGATCTGCTCGTAATAGCTGAGCGCGATCAGATAATAGGCATAGGGCGCATCACGGTTGCCCGGATGGATCGACAGAAAGCGCCCTGCGGAAGAGATGGCCCCGTTATATTCGCGTGCGGCATAGTAGGAAAACGCACTCATCAACTGCGCGCGGCGCGCCCATGGCGAATAGGGGTGCTGACGCTCCACTTCGTCAAACAGCGCCGCTGCAAGCGTCAGATCGCCGCGATCAAGCCGTTCCTTGGCCGCATTATACAGCGTTTCCACGTCGCGCGCGACGTAGGCGATGTCGGTCTGTTCATTGGCGCTGCCGCCACCACAGCCGGTTAGAACAAGGGCGCAGGTTGCAGCAGCAAGCGTGCCGCGAAGCGTTTTGGTCAGTCTCATTCCTCGCCTATAGCTATGCCCGCGCTGAACGCCAAGTGAAGGTGAGCGCTTCATCCCGATTTCCCGCACATCCGCCGAAATGATCTCTCATGCAATCATATCGACACTTGTCGTGACGATTATGTCGGTCGTCGGAGCGGTCATAGCTTTGTCGATGTTGCGCATAGGCTGGTCGAGACGTGCAATCATTTCATGCATGCATTCCCTAGAAAACACTCATCGCTTTCGGTCACCCCCCACCCCCCACCAGGCCGGGAGCACAAGAGGAGGAACAAGATGAACAATTTCCTAAAAGGCGGCCTTGCCGCAACGCTGGCAGCAAGTGCCCTTGTCGCGGCGCCTGCATTCGCTGTTGACGAGACCGAGCCTGCCGCTGTGGCGGTAGCCTATGACGATCTCGACCTGGCCACCGAGGAGGGCCAGACCCAGCTTGAACGCCGCCTGCGCCGTGCCGCACGTTACGTGTGCGGGATGGACATTCGCGATGCCGCTTCCCGCTTCCCCAGCCGCGAAGCCCAGCTTTGCTACGCGGAGAAGGTCGAGAGCTTCGACCGCCGCATTGCTAGCATCGTCGAAACGCAGGCGTACGGCGGTTGAATTAGCGCCCAGATCAAGGTCTCGCGCACAAGATGCCGTAGGGTAAGTGCGGCAAATCTCAACGAGACCTCACTAGAGCCCGCTGCACTCGCTTCCCGTCCACCGGGAGTGATGCGGCGGGCTCCTTCTTTTTTGGATGAGCGGCTGGGTAGAGGGCTGGCGCAAGGCAGCGCGCTTTCCTATAGCCTCACCCATGCCCAAGGCGCTTTTCGAACTTAATCCCGATCTCGACCGGACAGCTCTGGCGGCGCAGTTCGCGCAAGCGAACCGGTTGCAGATACCCGATGTACTTACCGAAGAAACCGCGCGCGAATTGCGCACGATCCTCCAGTCCCGAACCGACTGGGGCATGGCCTTACAGGCAGGCGCGGATGGCGAGGCACATGGCTTTCGCGCGCGGGACTTGCGCCAGCGCGAAGTGGCGCAAAAAGCGATGGAAATCGGCCAGGCGACCGACAAGGCCGCCGCCGGGCGTGATTACGCCTACCGCGCGCTGCGCTATTCGCTGGTGGAGGCGCTGCAGGGCGGCTGGGATCCGGACGGACCACATGAAGTCTTGCTTGAACACCTCAATGCCGCACCCTTCCTTGGGCTGATGCGCGATATCACCGGGATCGATAATCTGATCAAGGCCGACGCCCATGCCAGCTGCTTCGCGCCGCAGCATTTCCTCGGCCTGCACAATGACAGCCATGTCGCCGAAGGCTGGCGCATTGCCTATGTCCTCAACCTTACCATCGATGATTGGTATCCCGATTGGGGCGGCTATCTGGTGTTTTTCGATGAGGACGGGAACATTGAAACCGGC
>DFBR01000108.1:0-12873 GCA_002367375.1 Erythrobacter sp. UBA3075
ATGCTATCGAGGAAGCCGCGCGCGCCTTCGGGCATGGCGGCTTTCACGAATGCCTGATCGCGTTCGTTGTTGAGACGCATCGAAATGATCGTACCGCATTGCGACAGCACGCCTTCGGCCAAGTCGGACGGGCGCTGGGTAATCAGGCCGAGTGAAATCCCGTATTTACGGCCTTCCTTGGCGATGCGCGACAATATGGTGCCGACCGAGTTGCCATCCGAGTTTTGCTCGTTTGGTACATAGCGGTGCGCTTCTTCGCAGACGAGCAGGATCGGGCTGGTCTTCTCATTCCGCCCCCAGATGGCGAAGTCGAAAACGAGGCGGCTGAGCACCGCGACCACGGTGCTGGTGATGTCGGACGGAACGCCCGACACGTCGATGATCGAGATCGGTTTGCCGGCGGATGGCATGCGGAAAATCTTGCCGATAAAATCGGCCATAGTGTCGCCGACCAACATGCCGGAGAACATGAACTGATAGCGCGGATCGGCCTTCAACTCGTCAATCTTGGTCTTGATCCGCATGTAAGGCGCCGTGTTGGTCGCCTTGTCGAGCTTGCCCATTTCATCCTGCACCATGCCGGTGAGGTCGGACAGCAGATAGGGAATCGGCGAATCGACAGTGATCTTGCCCATCGTTTCAGCCAGCCGGTTCTTCGAACGCGCGGCGAGCAGGCATTTGGCGAGAATATCGCGGTCGTTCTGCAAATCATTCCCGCTCGATTTCAGCAACACTTCGCAATGCTCTTCAAAATTCATCAGCCAGTATGGCATTTGCAGATTGGTGACGTCGAAGATCTCTCCGGTGTTGCGGAACGCGGCGGAATATTCGCCGTGCGGATCGATCATCAGGATGTGGCCTTGCGGCGCGGCCTGACAGATGCGGTGGAGGATGAGCGCGGCGCTGGTCGATTTACCCGTACCGGTCGAACCGAGCAGAGCGAAGTGCTTGCCCAGCATGGCATCGATATACATGCCGGCGCGAATATCGCTGGTCGGATAGACGGTGCCGATCTGGATCGCGCTGCGTCCGTCCGAAGCGTAGATCTGCTTGAGGTCTTCGGAAGTCGCCGGATAGACCAGCGCGCCAGGAATGGGATAGCGCGTTACACCGCGGCGGAAGCTGTGGATTTTGCCGGTCAGCTTTTCTTCCTGACCTTCACCAAGAAAGTCGATATTGGCGATAACGGAACCCTCAGCACGCCGATCCTGTCGCTGGTTGCGGACCGAGGCGAGCAGCCAGCCATCGCTGGTCTTGATCTTGATCTGCGAACCGACCTGGCCTGCCAGCGCGATCGAGGGATCAACATCGGCCATGCATTCGTTCAGCCGTTCCAGATCGAGCGCGATGGCAGAACCCGAACCTGCAATTTCCAGAACAACACCGATGGGTTGGCGAGCGCACTCAACGCTTTGCGCTTCGCGCAGTTCGCGTTCCCGCTCTTCCGCAGTCGGGGCGGCGGACTGATCCGCCGGGGCGGCATTGGCAAACTGGTTTCCGGGCATCTCGGTCATAAACGGCTCACAGGGCTGTTACGGGGCTGTCAAAGTTCCCCTCCTCGTAGCGCCGTTGAGGTTAAGATCGCGTCAATCCTGTCGCAGTCGGGACCCTTCCGGCCCCTGCCGTTAGACGAGTGCGAAAAGGCGTCCTGCCGCCCAGCCCATAAAGACCGACAGACCCACGGCGAACAGGCCGTAAAGGAAGGAATTGTCCTGCGCCTCTTCTGCGACCACGCCTTCGAAGCCTTCCTTGCGCACATCGACGTCCGACGTGGCAGAGGTGATGACGCGGCCATCAGCAATGGCAAATGTCTCTGCCACATAACGACCGGGGATCACATTGGACGGAATCGGCAGCCGCGCACGGTAAAGCACGCGTTCGCTGACCGACACGCCGCTTTCATATTGCGCATAGAGGCCCTGCCGCTGGCGCAAATCGACCAGCCCCGCAGCGAACCGCGCTTGCTCCTCGGGATCGATGGAGCCGGTCGGCGAGAGCTGAAGATAGGGCAGGCCGAGCTCAAAAATGGCTGCCGTGCGTTCATCAACGATGTCCGCAATCGGACGCGAACTGGCGATGGCATAGAAACTGGGGACGGAGCGATAGGCAGTGCTGCCGGCATTGACCCAGATTGTCCCGAGCAGCCGCTCTTTTTCACGCAGACGAATTTCCTCGGTCGGGCCTTTCAACACCACGACCACGTCGTAGTCACTTTCCATAATTCCGCCTGCCGGATCGAGGATCGCGCCGAACAGAAGCAGGTCCGCTCCGGTAAAGCCCTGCCGCAGCACAATGTCATGCTCGGATACATCGGGCACAAGGATCGGATCGCGCGTCTGGGCGCTGGCAGGGGCGGTAATGCCAAGGGCAAGCATCACTATGCTGAAGAGTGCGAGAACATGGCGGATCATAACGGCACCACCGAATATACCTCGTCCGGCGTCACGGTCAGCCCGTAAACCATCCGCAGCGCAATTGCGACCACGACCATGCCGAGCGCCAGGCGCAGATGTTCCGGCTTGGCGAATTGCGCGATCTTGGTACCGAATTGCGCGCCGGTCACCGATCCCAGCAACAACAATCCGGCCAGCACGATGTCGACAGCGCGGGTGGTAAAAGCGTGAACCATCGTCACCAGCATGGTGATGAACAATATGTTGAACAGGCTGGTCCCGACGACGACTTTCGCGCTCATGCCAAGAATATACAGCATGGCGGGCACCATCATGAACCCGCCGCCCACGCCCATAAGCATGGTCAGCACGCCCACCACCAGTCCAAGGATCAACGGAGCGATGGGAGAGATGTAGAGGCCCGAACGATAGAAGCGCCAGCGATACGGCAGCGCCGCGATCCACGGGTGGTGGCGGCGCTTTGCAGCGTGAGCCTTGTCACCGCTCACCGACAGGATACCCAAAGTCTGTAAAGCCTCCTGCAACATCAGCCCGCCAATCGTGCCGAGCAGCAGAACATAAAGAATGTTGATGACAGTATCGATCTGGCCGATTGCAGCCAGCGCATTGAACAGGCCTGCACCCAGCAGCGCGCCCAGCATTCCCCCGGCAACGATCACCAGCCCGATCTGGTAATCCACGCCATTGTTACGGCTATGTGCGAAGACCCCCGACACGCTGGCGCCCGTCACCTGCGTTGCGGCAGAGGCAGCGGCGACGGTTGGCGGGATACCGTAGAAGATCAGCAGCGGCGTTGTCAGGAAGCCGCCTCCCACGCCAAACACACCCGACAATATGCCGGTCGCCAGCCCGAGCAGGATGATCACCAGCCCGTCGACAGCTAAATTGGCAATGGGGAGGTAGACATCCATGAATAGCGCCTAACCCATGCGGGCGCGCTATTGAAGGCGAATGACGATTTGTGACGAAAAACTGGTGGCCTAAAAACCGGCGGAGACTGTGAGCGCCGGGCCACTCGCAGGCTCGGCATCACCGGCCACGCGGAAGCGGTAGTCGGCAGCCACCCGCCCACGCGCCGCACCGACGCGGAAACTGATCCCGGCGCTCGGCCCGATGTCCAGCCGCTGCGCATCGTCTTGCGCCCCGCCCCACGCTCCTGCGCCAGCCGTCAGACGGAAGTCCTCGGTCCCGGCCAGATCGCGCGTGATGCGCGCCTGCCCGTCCACGAAAGGCGTGGAGAAATCGCCAGTGACATAGCCGCCTTGAACATAGGCCTCGCCCGTCAGCCCGCCGGGCAGGTCAAGCGGGGGAAGCTCGCTTACTGCATAGGCAGCGGCGCGCGGTTCGGTCCGCCGGTCAGTTTCACTCACCCGCGCTTCTGCCGCGAGCCGTACAGGAATACCCGGCACAGGCCGCGCCGATGCGCCCAGCGCAATTTCGCGTTCGCGTCGCCCTTCCAGCGCAGCACTGGCGCGCAGGTGAAGCTGCGGGGCATGGCCGCTTGATGGAGCAAGGCGATAGCGCATCACCGCCCCCACCTGACTGCGGCCATAGCTTGGGCGGCCCGACAACAGCGGACTGTCAGTGTCCTGCCGCCACAATGCCCATGCATCCATTGCCCACCGCGAGGGGAGCTGTGCAGTCTGCATCGCCTCGGCGGCATGGGGAGCATAGACCGGCGCGGGAGCGTTGCTGGCGCTAGCAATTGTCGGGCCGCTCGCCCCGTTACGATAGCCCATGCTGAGCAAATAGGCATGGGCCGCCAGATTGCCCGCCCCGGCAAAACCTCGTCTGGAAAGCGCCGACCTGCCCGCGCCAAATCCATACTGAGCAACGGGCGTTGCGGGCAGCGGCTTGTCGATTTGTGGTGGTAGAGGAAGAGGCAACGGTGGCTGTGTCTGCCACATTGGCAGGGCAGGCTCCGGATGGGGTTCAGCAAGTTCGGCAGGAGCAGTAGCGCGCAGTCCGGAGGCGGCCTGCTCTGTTGCCATCTCGCCTCCGTGTGCTGCATCCGCGAATGGCAGCGCCGAATGCGATGCGGGCAGGAAAGGTGGTTGCCAAAGGGCCAGCCGCAGCGCCAGCCACAGGACAAGAATCCCGCCCAGCGTCACAAGGGCTCCACCACGTTGCCCGGATTGCCGGATCAGGACCCGCTTCAAGATGCGCGCTCCACTGCCGGAGTGAGCGGTGCCATCGGAACGGGGTGATGGTCATGCGTCGTCTTTTCCCATTGCGGATCGCCTCCACGCAGAGTGCGGCCATAAGCGAACAGGGCGCGCCGTCCGGCCATGATCGCGATGATATTCGCCAGCGGAATACGCAGCACAGCGCGCAGTCCCTCCATCGCGCCATATTCGCGGGCGGTGAAGGCGAATCGCATCGCCGCCCGCCACACAAACGCGGCCATGTTAAGGGCTAGCAGCGTCAGCAGCAGCGGCGTCGGCTCCCACGGCCGGTCATATCCCGCCAGCTCCAACATCGTCAGCAGCAGGGCCAGTACGAACAACGTATAGCCGGTCAGCAGCACAATTGCCGCAAATGGTCCCCGGCGATCACGCAGACGCATCCATTTGTCGACCAGCGTGCCGCTCCAGCCGAGCCGGTCCCAGCCCTGGAAGGCAATCCCGTGAACCCAGCGTGATTTCTGGCGCACTGCCTGCGCCAGCGTTGCCGGGAAATAGGACCGGGTGGCGACCAGGCTGCCATCCTCGCCACGGACACGCAGGAATCGCGAGCGTCCACCAGCCGCGCCGATGGCAAGGCCAAGTTCGTAATCCTCGGTGAGTGACAGGCCCGAAAATGGACCCGCTTCGGTATCTGAACTGTAATTATCACGCGCCATATTGTGGAGAAGGCTGCGGCGAAACGCGCAGCCAACGCCCGCCGCCGGAATGGCAGCGCCCAGGGCATCGCGCACAACCATCGCCTTGCCATGTGATTCGGCGAATTCCTCACAATAGTGGCTGCCCACCCACGGCGATTGCGGATGCGGGATCGGCAGGACCGGCAATTGCACGAATTCGCAATCGTCGATGGCCCGGTCAATCAGTCCAAGCGCGGCAGGATCGACCATATCCTCGGCATCATGCAGCAAGACGGTCCGAACGGCGGTTCCCCGTCGCAGCTCGTCCTGTTCCATCGCGCGGTAGAGGCGATTGAGGCAATCGGCCTTGGTCGAAGGGCCGTCACGGTCATGCACCACCAGCCGGACACGCGGATCGCCACCCGCCCCTTCCAATGCTGCCTGAAGGCTTGCCGGATCGTTGCGATAGCAGCCGATGTAGAAGATCACGTCCGCCTGCGCCCACGCATCGCGCGCATGGCTCAGTGTCTGGCCGATAACTTTCACTTCCTGCCATGCAGGAATGAACACGGCGACCGCGCCCAACAAGCGCCGGTGCGCAATATCGGAGCGGCTAACGCAATGCGTTTCACCCTTGCCGGTGGCGCGTCGCCACAGCCAGATTGCGTCTATGGCGAGTTCGTCAATTGCGCCGAGCAGGAAGAACACCCCTGCAAACAGCAGCAATTCATATTCGATCAGCGCCAGCCATTCCAGCGCGGACCACGCCGCGAAACCCATGCCTTTGCCCCCAAGCACGATCTTACCATCGGAGAAATATCTCTACTCAAGACTACATTTTACATTTGTTAATGCAACTCGTAGTTGGTGATTCCGTCGCATAATCGCGGTTTTGCTGCGACAAGGCTTGAAATAAATGGCCAATTGGGAAAGGGACGGTACCCATGTCAGAACCCAGCATTATCCGCAAAGCCGTCCGCAATTTCACCGCGCTGTTCAAGGCCGATGCCTTCGAAGGGATGCTGCTGATTGCAGTGGCCATCGTGGCGCTGGTGGTGGCCAATTCGGGCGTCGCGGACGCCTATTTCACGCTGTTCAATGGCTATCTCTGGCCGAAGGACACGTTCTACCTCAATACGATTCACCTGTGGGTGAATGACGGGCTGATGGTGATCTTCTTCTTCGTCGTCGGGTTGGAAGTGAAACGAGAGCTTTACCGCGGCAATCTGGCCGACCCCAAAGCGCGCACTCTGCCAATTCTGGCGGCGGCTGCGGGCATGGCCGCTCCCGCAGCAGTCTATATGTTCATCGCCGGTGGTGAGACCGAACTGGTGCGAGGCTGGGCCATTCCGGCCGCGACCGACATCGCCTTTGCCATGGGCGTCGTAGGCCTGCTCGGCACCCGCGTTCCCCCACCGCTGCGGCTGTTCCTGCTGACCGTGGCGATCGTGGACGATATCGGTGCAGTCGCAATTATCGCGGTCTTCTACACCGAGGAAATCAAGATGATGTTCCTCGCCGCGTCCGCTGTTGTGCTGGGCGTGATGTTCGTGATGAACAAGATGCGCGTGATGTCGATGGCGCCCTACGTCCTGCTGTCCATCGTGCTGTGGTACTGCGTGCTCTACTCGGGCGTTCACGCCACGATTGCCGGTGTGCTCGCTGCACTGACGATCCCGATGTATGGCAAAAATGACAGCTGCATGCTCGAAAACATGGAGCATTCGCTGGTGCCGTGGAACGCTTATATCGTCGTGCCGATTTTCGGGTTCGCCAATGCTGGCGTCAACATATCTGGCCTTGGCATGGATGCTCTGCTCGATCCACTGCCGCTAGCGATCGGGGCAGGCCTTGTGCTGGGCAAGCAGGTCGGCATTTTCGCCACCGTGTGGACAATCGTGAAGCTCAAGATTGTGCCCAAGCCAGCCGGATGTACCTGGGCGGAAATCTGGGGTGTCACGATCCTGTGCGGGATCGGCTTCACCATGAGCCTGTTCATCGGCGAGCTGGCCTTCACCGGCAGCGATGAAACGGCACGCTTCCTGCGCGACGAAGCCAAGATCGGCGTCCTTGTCGGCTCGCTGATCTCAGCAGTGATGGGTTACACTGTGCTGCGCCTCACCAGCACGCATCCCGAATACAAGGATGATCCCGAAAGCCCGGTAGTGTGATCGGGCCGACGGGACGCAGGTTGTTGCAGCGTTAGTCTTTTTTCGCCACCGGCGGATTCTCGCCCAGATCTTCATACCAGGCTTCGACCGGACCGCTCAGCTTGATTGTTAGCGGGCGGCCCTTGCGGTCGACTGTCTTGCCGGCCTGCACCCGCACCCAGCCTTCGGAAATGCAATATTCCTCGATGTCGGTGCGCTCGCGCCCCTTGAAGCGGATGGCAACACCGCGTTGCAGCAGCTCGGCATTGAAATGCTTGCTGTGCGGGTTGATCGCGAGATGATCGGGCGGGGTGTCGCCATTTTTGGGCGTATCAGGAGTATTCTGTTCAGTCATGGGGCATGGCAACTACCCATGCGGACGCAAAAATCAATCAGAATGGCCTTTCAAACCACACAGCGCCTTGCCCTTTTGCCCCGCCCCTTCTAATGGCGGCGCTTCGTTTCGCAGGCTCCCTGTCTGCGGGTTCGCTTGGCTGCGGGCGTGGCGGAATTGGTAGACGCGCTGGTTTTAGGTACCAGTATCGCAAGATGTGGGGGTTCGAGTCCCTTCGCCCGCACCAGTTCTGCTGGTAACTACCTGCCCTGTCGAACCGATTGAGAGAGATACAGAAGGCTGCACATGCAAATCGTCGAAAACACCAATGAAGGCCTCAAACGCGCCTACACCATCACCATTCCTGCCAAGGATATCGATGCCCGCATCGAAGCTGAGGTAAAGAAGGTTGCCCCGCAAGTGCGGATGCCCGGCTTCCGTCCCGGCAAGGTTCCGGCCAACCTCGTGCGCAAGATGCATGGAGAGGCGCTGCACGCCGACGTGTTGAATAACACGCTGCGCGAATCGGTTGATGGCCTGATCAAGGACAAGAAGCTGCGCCCGGCACTCCAGCCCAAGGTCGAAATGACCGAAGGGTATGAACAGGGCAAAGATGCCGAGCTGACAGTCGAAGTCGAAGTGCTGCCCGAAATCGAAGCGCCTGCGATTGACGGACTGAAGCTGGAAAAGCTCAACGTGCCCGTCAGTGACGAACAGCTTGACGAAGCGCTCGGCAAGATCGCCGAAGGTCAGAAGAGCTACAAGGACGCTCCCAAGACCAAGAAGGCTGCCGATGGTAACCAGCTGATCATCGATTTCGTTGGCCGCGTGGACGGTATCGAATTCGAAGGCGGCAAGGCCGAAGATGCGCCGCTGGTGATCGGTGCGGGCCAATTCATCCCCGGCTTTGAAGAACAGCTCGTTGGCGTGAAGACCGGCGATGAAAAGACCATCAAAGTTACCTTCCCCGCCGATTATCAGGCAGACCACCTGGCCGCGAAGGACGCCGAATTTGACGTCACCGTAAAGCAGGTGAAAGTCGAAGCCGAAACCAAGGTGGACGAAGACTTCGCCAAACAGCTCGGCCTTGAAGGCCTCGATAAGTTGAAAGAGCTGGTGAAGGGCCAGATCGAGCAGGAAAGCGCCGGTCTCACCCGCACGCAGATGAAGCGCCAGCTGCTCGACACGCTTGCCGCTGACCATGATTTCGACGTGCCGCCCACCATGGTGGAAGCCGAGTTCGACCAGATCTGGAACCAGCTGACGCAGGAAGCCGCCAAGGAAGACGATCCTGACAAGGCGATGAAGGAAATCGAAGCCGAGAAGGACGATTACAAGCGCATTGCTGAGCGCCGCGTGCGCCTTGGCCTGCTGCTTTCCGAAATCGGTCAGGCCAATGGCGTGGAAATCAGCCAGCAAGAAATGCAGATGCTGATTCAGCAGGCCGCTCAGCAATATCGCCCGGAAGACCGTGACCGGTTCCTGGAATATGTCCGTAACGAACCGATGGCGCAGGCCCAGCTGCGTGCTCCGATGTATGAAGACAAGGTCGTCGATTTCCTCTTCGACAAGGCCGAAGTGAACGAGCGCGAGGTAACGCGTGAGGAACTGGAAGCCGCGATCGAAGCTGAGGAAGCGGCTCCCGCTCAGGCCAAGAAGAAGGCACCGGCAAAGAAAACCGCCGCCAAGAAGACCCCGGCAAAGAAGGCCGCTGCCAAGGACGCTGAAAAGAAGCCTGCTGCAAAGAAGGCTCCGGCCAAGAAGGCTGCTCCGAAGAAGGATGCGGCCGCCAAGCCAGCGGCTAAGAAGGCTCCTGCGAAGAAGCCAGCAGCCAAGAAGCCCGCTGCCAAGAAGGCTCCGGCCAAGAAGTAGACTGACCGCGCGTCAGCCACAAAAGGCCCTCCGCAGCATCAGCCGCGGAGGGCTTTTTTGTGCGCGCTAAAAACTGCCGGTCAGGGTGAGCGTGATGGTCTGCCCGCGATCACGGCGGCGCGCTTCGGTGAACAGGACTGGAGAGCTGTCGCGCGGGCCGTCATAGACCATGCGCAACAGAGTATCGCCGCCATCAAAGATATTGCCCAGCCGCAGATTGGCGGTCGCGCCGAGCACATCTTTGTGCTCGATGAACAATGCGCCAAACGTGCTCGGCCCGAATTCCAGGGCCTCCTGCTCCACTCGGAAGCGCGGCGCGCGTTCGGTGTCCTTGAAGAACCAGCCATAGGCCCAGTCCGTGCTTGGAATATCATGGCGGAAATCGAGATTGATCTCGAACGGGTCCCTGCCATCAAAGCGGCGCTCGGTTAGCGTCACCGGATCGATCAATTCGGATGTTTCCCAATCGACCCCCACTTCCAGCTGCGCGCCTTCCAGTCCCAGCGGCGCGAATTGCAGCGTGCCGATCAGCTCCATGCCAGTGCGCCGCGCGGTTTCGATATTGCCGCGCGCCTCACCTCCGGCAATCACGGGCAGGATCAGAACAAGGTCTTCAACCTGCTCATCAAACAACGTCAGCGTGGCCGAACCCCACGGGCCGAAATTCTTGGCGATCTCGAGCTGGAAGTCCCAGCTCTGCTGCGGCCTGAGATTGCTGTTCCCGGCGTTTTCCTGCTCGTCCGAGAAATCGACGCTGGCGAGGAAATCGCCGAAATCGAGCTGGCCCACACGCCGGGCAATTTCCAGATTGAAGTCGAGACCCTCGACAGGGGTCCAGGCGACGTTGAGCGAACCCTTGGGGCGCTCAAACATGCGTGAGCGGGCATTTGCGCCGGTTTGCGCAATCTGCGCATACTCGCCGCCGCCGACCAATTGGACCGAGAGATTGTCGGTAAGCGGGAAACCAACACTGAGCAGCGCCTCATAGCGATCCTCGCGCACGCCGCCCGCACCGCCGGGGAATGCCACTTCGACGAAATCATCCGCCAGCGGATCGTAATCGAACAATCGCCCAACCTGATCGAGCCGGTTGAACGCCGCTTCGCCAGATATCTGGAAATCCGCGCCCCACATGCCCCAGCTGTATTCGCCGCGCCCGATCCGCTCGCCCTCATCGGCAACGCGGATGAATTGCGAACCGCTGGTTGGCAGTCCATCTGTGTCGAGGAAAGATTTGGCGATGCGTTCGCGGTGGTCGAAACTCTCCAGCGCAATCAGCTTCAGCTGGCCGGGGCCGAGCGGGAAGGTGATGTCGCCGCCGATCTCGTAGAACCATTCATCACTGTCGGTGGTGAAGCGTTCCACCAGAGGCGGCAGCGGGTTGCCCGCTTCACGAAACTCCTCTTCCTCAGCGTCGAATATCTCAATCCCGCCAGTCAGGTTGAGATTGACCGCAACTTGCGGCGCGATCTCGAAGGCGAAAAAGCCGGTCAGATTGGGACGGTTGAACAGGCGGGATGCGGAATTGATCCGCGCATCGACCGCGCCAGTGCCATCGGTGATGACGGCAGGGCCGATCACCCCGCGCGCGAAATCGCGGTTTTCCAGTGCCAGCGTGTAATCGACGCCGCCCATGCTGCCCGTCAGCGAAATCTCACCTTCAAACCACTGCGCAGGCGCGCTCAGCGTGTTCCATTCTGGTCGCCAGCGAAACTGGCCCGAAGCGCCGCCCTGCTCCACGATGATATTGGCGACACGGCCAGACAGGCCGGGGATATCGAGCATCGCGCCATCGACCACTTCGACCCGCACAACATTGCCAACCGGAATACGTGAAAGCAGGTCAGCGGTGCTGGTCGACTTGCTCGACACGCGTTCGCCATTGATCAGCAGGTTTTCCGACGCCTGCCCAAATCCGCGTCCACCGCCATCATCGTCATCATCATCGACATCAAAGCCGGGGATTTCCTCAATCAGGTCGAGCGCATTGCGCGGGGCAAAGCGGGCGAAATCCTCTACGGTGTAGACTTCACGGGCTACCGCGCGCGAAGCAGGCAGCTGATCCTGCACGCTCGCGTCCTCGGGCAACGCAGTCTCGCTTTCAGCCTCCTGCGCATGGGCGATGCCCGCTTGGCTCGCCAAAGCGACAGCCAGCGCCAGCAATCCCGTGTGAGAGCGGCGTAGAGACACGCGAAATCCAGTTCGGTTGCTTACCGGCGTGCGGCTAGATCAATGCCCGGCATCCCGCAAGGCGGTGGGTTAATTACTCCTAGCCGGTTCCCACGGTTTCCAAGGCGCGAGGCGCGGTTCGGGCAGATCAATGCTGCGCACCCGTTCATAAGCCGCTCCGGCTTGGAGGATGGCGTGGTCTTCCCACGCACCTCCGATGAAAGACAGACCTACAGGCAGCCCTTCGATATGCCCCATCGGCACAGTCAGATGCGGATATCCCGCAATCGCGGCAAGCGAGCCAATACCGATCCCGCCGCGGAAGTTGTCACCGTTCACCAGATCGGTCGTCCATGCGGGGCCGCGCGTCGGCGCGATCAGCACATCGACATCATGCAGCGCCAGCATTGCATCAATACCTTCGGGGCCAGCGAGATTGAAGCTGTTGGCGCGCGCCGCCTCATAGGTTTCGCGATCGGTCGTTTGCAGCGCGAGTTCAAAAATGTCCTGACCGAACCAGCGCATTTCGGTGTCGGCATTGGTGATGTTGAATGCGATCAAATCTTCGAGCGAGCGCACCGGAATATCAGCGGGTGAACCTTGCAGATAAGCGTCGATGCCTTCGCGGAATTCATACAGCAGCACGGTATATTCATCGCGGCCCATGCTCGGATCGCCTTCATAGGTCACATCGACCAGCACTGCCCCCGCCGCGCGCAGATCGCTGAGTGCGGCTTCATAGACTTCGCCCAGCGGAGCGTAACCGCCGAAACGGTCACGCAACACGCCGATGCGCACCCCATCAAGCGAGCTCGTGACAAGCCCCTGGGTGAAGTCATAGGCAATGTCGCCATCGCCCAGCTCGCCGTAATCAGGGCCAGCAATGGCGCTGAGTAGCAGAGCTGCATCCGGCACATTGCGCGCCATCGGCCCGGCCGTGTCCTGACTGGCGCTGATTGGGATGATATGCGTCTGGCTTACGAGGCCCACGGTGGGCTTGAAGCCAACGACGCCGTTGAGGCTGGCAGGGCAAGTGATCGAACCGTCGGTTTCGGTGCCAATCGCCGCCCAAGATAGCCCCGCCGCAACTGCCGCGCCGCTGCCGGAGGACGATCCGCAAGAATTGCGATC
>DFBR01000108.1:12980-22447 GCA_002367375.1 Erythrobacter sp. UBA3075
TTGTCGACCAGAGCGAGGCTGCCTGCGGTGGTCGGGAATTCGCGCGTTTCGATGTTGTCTTTGACGAGCACGGTGCGGCCTTGGAGGATCGTATCGCTATCTCCTGCTTCGGCAACCAATTCTGGTGCCTCCGCGTTCTCAGCAATCACTGCATTCAGAACGTGATCGATAGCAAGGATTCGGCCGTAATAGGCGCCAGCAGAAAATGCAGGATCATCTTGGGTGATGTCATCTGTCTGTAAGGGCGCGTAAACTGTCGAGCCTTCGCCGGGATCGAAATCATCCTGCGCGGATGCCGGGGACCATGCGAATAGAGCGGCAACGGAGACGATGGAGCAGAGAGGGGATTGTTTCATGCCCACCGTTCTGGCCTCAACACTGGTTACTGACAATCCCCCTAAAAGTCTCCGCTCAGACGGAAGCTGAAGATCGGCTGCACTGACAAGTCCTGCGTCTCGCGGAACAATAGCGGCGTGCGGTCACGGTAGCCTTCATAGACAAAACGGTCCTGCACCGCGCGGCCATCAGTCAGGTTGAACACGGTCAGATTGGCAGTCATCCCGAACACGTCCTTATGCTCGACAAAGGCGTAAGTGTAGGTCGGCCCTTCATAGTTGAAGCCGGTTTCGCCCAGCCGGAAATAGGGCAGCGTGTGGTTGTATTCCAGCCCCGCACCCCATGCCCAATTTGAGCCGGGAATGTCGTGACGCAGCTCGACATCGAGCTCGCGGTCCTGATGTCCGCCAAAGCTGCGCATCTCGCCGGTCAGCGGGTCCTCCAGCTCGGTTTCTTCCAGTTGCACGGTCACTTCCAGCTGCGCGCCGTTGAAGCCAACTGTCTCAAGCTGGAAGGTCGAATTCCAGCGCAGGCCATAAATGCTGGCGGTTTCGATATTGCCGCGCGTTTCCAGCCCGCCGGCTACGGGGACAAATTCGATGTAGTCGTCGATCCGGTTGGCAAACAGCCGCAATTCGGTACTGCCCCAGCGGCCCAGATCCTTGGTCGCTTCCAGCTCAACTTCCCAGCTTTGCGGCGGCACCAATTCGACATTGCCCGCGTTCTGCTGGTTCTGGTTGAGCGAGACACTGCGCAGGAAATCGCCAAAGCTGAGCTGACCCACGCGGCGCGCGAGTTCAAAGGATACGTCCAGCCCGTCTTCCACCTGCCAAGCCAGATTGATCGAGCCCTTGGGCCGCCAGAAGCTGCGTGTCAGGCCAGTCGCTCCGGTTTGCGAGATGGTTGAGTATTCGCCGCCTGCGCCCACTTGCAGCGAGAGATTGCTGGCGAGCGAGCGGCTGTGCGTCAGAATTGTCTCATAGCGATCTTCGGTGACACCGCCTGTGCCATTGGGAAAGGCGATCTCGGCGAAATCGCCGCTGTTATCCAGTTCGAACAATTGCGCGCTGCGGTCGAGCCGGTTGAACGCGGCTTCGGCGTCCAATTGCCAGTCTCCGCCCAGCATCGCCCAGCTATATTCGCCGCGCCCAATCCGTTCTCCGGTCTCGGTGAGAGAAGCGAAGCGATTGCCCTCATCCGGACTGTTATCTTCGAACGAAGTGATCGAATCCGCCCGTCCACGGCTACGGTCATACCGCTCCAGCCCGATCAGCTTGAGCCGTCCCGGCCCCAGACCGAATTCGACATCGCCGCCAAATTCATAAGCCCAACCGCGCGTGCGGTTTTCGAACATGCGAAAGCGATCAACGCCATTGGTTAGATCGCGCTGCTGGTTGTCACGGAAAGTGTCGTAAACCCGGCGATAATTGGCGTTGGCATTGACCACGGTACCGCCCGGACTGGTCCACTGCACGCTGCCCGAAACGCGCGGAGTATCGCCGACGAATTGCATCCGTATATCGCGCGTTTCCACGATATTGCCCTGCGGATCGAAGATGAACGCCTCGCCCCCGCCAGCCGCGCCGCGACCAACGCCGTTGGACAGGGCAACGGTCCAATCGAGCGTTTCGCCCGATCCGCTGAGCGAGACCTCACCGCCGATAAAGCTGGGCTCTGCATATTTGGGGCGGAAGCTGGCGCGATAGTTGAACCGTCCGCTCAGATCGCTTGGCAAGGTGATAACATTGGCAACCTGGCCAGACAGTCCGGCGATCCCCAGCGTCGCGCCCTCGACAATCTCGATCCGTGCCACACGGTCGGTGGCGATCCGCTGAAGCTGCGTGAACACGCCATCGGACTTGTTGGTGATGCGCTCACCATCGATCAGCACATTGGCGCTGGCTTGACCAAGCCCGCGCTGCCCGTCCTCCCCGCGCAGGGTGAAGCCGGGAATTTCACTGATCATGTCGAGCGCATTGCGCGGGGCGAAACGGGTGAAATCGGCGGGCGTGAAGACACGTCCCCCGCCTTCGGTTTGCGGTGCATCGGCGGTTGTCGAAGCGAGTGTGTCAGCCGGATCGGGAAGCTCAACCTCTGGATCGAAATCTTCCTGCGCATGTGCTTGCGCGGACATGCTGGCGATCAGCGCGGCGGCGGCGGCCGTGGTCAGTAAATTCTGCAAGTCTTATCCCATCCCTGAAATTACATCTGTAATCGAGATTGTCTCACAGGAAACTTCCTGCAAAGGCTCGCAATGTTCGACGGACGGTGAATTGCCGCCGATCAGGGGACGAACGGCTGACAGGTGCTGACGAACCGCATTCTGAATAACATGCGGGATTCTGGTAGGTGGAATTAACCTCCCTCTTGAACTTAATGGCAGGCGAGGCGACATAGGCGTTTCATGAGCGACACGAGAGGAATTCCCCGCATGTTCGACCTGTTCGGCGACACCAGAGACCAGTTCACTACCGACCCCGTAACCGGCGCGCTTGTGCCCGTCGTTGTCGAATCGACCAGCCGCGGTGAACGCAGCTTCGATATTTTCAGCCGCCTGCTGCGTGAACGCATCGTCTTCATCACCGGCCAGGTGGAAGACAATATGGCCAGCCTGATCGTCGCTCAGCTGCTGTTTCTTGAAAGCGAAAACAGCAATGATATCAGCATTTATATCAATTCGCCGGGCGGTGTGGTGACGGCTGGCATGGCGATCCATGACACCATGCAATATATCAAGCCCAAGGTGCGCACCGTATGCATCGGGCAAGCGGCAAGCATGGGCAGCTTCCTGCTGGCGGCGGGTGAACCGGGGATGCGCGTCGCGCTTCCCAATGCCCGGATCATGATCCACCAGCCCAGCGGCGGCGCACGCGGCATGGCATCCGATATCGAAATCCAGGCGAAGGAAATCCTGCGCATCAAGGCGCGGATGAACGATCTTTACGTCGAATATACTGGTCAGAGCCTTGAGGATATCGAGAAGGCGATGGACCGCGACACCTTCCTCGAAGCTGACGAAGCGAAGAAATTCGGCCTCGTCGATGCGGTCTTTGCGCACCGTCCGAAGGGCGAAGAAGGCAAGGAACCGACCGGAAGCGGCGGCGCTCCGACGAAGGATTCCGAATAATCCCTTTTTCGGGGTCGAATTCGAAATTGTAGTATTTTGGCAACCCTGCCCCTTCAGTATAGAGCAAGGCAGGTATGCTAGGTACGGACACGATTGAAATTGTGTCGCGCTGCCCTAGGATGGGTGGCCGATTCTCGCGCCTTGCGCATCGCGGCACCAAGTCGCATTGGATTTAAGGATTATGACGAAGTTGAGCGGATCCGATAGCAAAAGCACCCTGTACTGCAGCTTCTGCGGGAAGTCGCAGCACGAAGTGCGCAAGCTGATTGCCGGCCCCACCGTGTTCATCTGCGATGAATGCGTGGAGCTGTGCAACGACATTATCCGCGAAGAGGCCAAGAGCGGCCCTGGCGGGCGCAAGGACGGCGGCGTCCCGACGCCGCAGGATATCTGCGATACGCTGAACGATTACGTCATCGGTCAGGACCGCGCCAAACGGGTGCTCTCGGTCGCGGTGCACAACCACTACAAACGCCTGCAGCACAGCGGCAAGGGCAACAATGAAGTTGAACTGGCCAAGTCCAACATCCTGCTCGTCGGGCCGACCGGTTCGGGCAAGACCTTGCTCGCCCAGTCGCTGGCGCGCACTTTCGATGTGCCTTTCACCATGGCCGACGCCACCACGCTAACCGAAGCCGGTTACGTGGGTGAAGACGTTGAAAACATCATTCTCAAGCTGCTCCAGTCTTCCGACTACAATGTCGAAAAAGCGCAGCACGGTATCGTCTATATCGACGAAATCGACAAGATTACCCGCAAGGCCGAAAATCCCTCGATCACGCGCGATGTTTCGGGCGAAGGCGTGCAGCAGGCGCTGCTCAAGCTGATGGAAGGCACCACAGCCTCTGTCCCGCCGCAGGGCGGTCGCAAGCATCCGCAGCAGGAATTCCTGCAGGTTGACACCACCAACATCCTGTTTGTGGTCGGCGGTGCGTTTGCCGGTCTCGACAAGATCATCGGTGATCGCCTGCAAAAGCGTTCGATCGGTTTCGGTGCCAATGTGGCAGAACCGAGCAAGGCCAAGATCGGCGAAATGCTGGAGAAGTGTGAGCCGGAAGATCTGCTCAAATTCGGGCTGATCCCTGAATTTGTCGGCCGTCTTCCCGTCATCGCCACGCTGCACGACCTCGATGAGGATGCGCTGGTGACGATCCTGAAGGAACCGAAGAACGCGCTGGTCAAGCAATATGCCAAGCTGTTCGAGCTGGAAGAGGTCGAGCTGACCTTCACCGAGGATGCGCTCAAAGCCATCGCCAAGCGGGCCATCGCCCGCAAGACCGGCGCACGTGGCCTGCGCTCAATCGTGGAAGCGATCCTGCTCGATACCATGTTCGACCTTCCCAGCATGGAAGGCGTGTCCGAAGTGGTTGTGGATGGCGATGTAGTCGATGGCCGGAAGGAACCAATCCGCGTAATGGACGGCAAGAAGGGCAAGCAGAAGGAAGAGGCGGCGTAATCGCGCCAGACCTCGCCTGCCAATCGGCCCATATTTGTCGGAAATTCAATCAGGCCCAGCAGGGCCACTGACGCCGGGTGCTGAACTTCCAGCGCGCGGCGTTTCGCTTCACTCTCTTCAATTCTTAGGAGATGCCCATGCCCACCAATGCCCAGCTCGCTGCCAAAATGTTGCGCGATGCCAGCCTGTTTTTCCGCCAGGTCGGCGAGCAGAATCCGCCGGTTGCCGACCAGATGAACCAGAACGCGCAGGTCTATGATCAGGTCGCGCAGATGGTTGAAGCCGATCCGACTGGTGAAGTCCCGATGCAGCCTCCCGGAACGGGTGAAGCGGACGAAGCGGGCGGCGCTCCGCAGGAGTAAGCTACCTATTCAGTCATGCGTGCTCTCAGCGCGTTCAAGCGTTCGCGCGCGGCAGACAGTCCGGGCATGACCGGACCGGTATTTACCCACGTGACTCTGCCGGGACTGTCGCCGACACCGGGCACATATACGGCGATATCACCGCCGGTGGTTGTGGCTGCACGGCTGTAAAGAGCGCGCGCATTGTCGAGGTTGCGTGCAACCCCGCGCCCCTCTTCAAACCGCAAGCCCAGTTCCAGCTGCGCCTGCTTGTCGCCCAACTGCGCCCGCCGGGCGAGTGTTACGAGAGGCATGTGCGACAGGTCGCCAAAACTCTGGCTGGCAGGCTCCGCTATTCGATCGACAAAGGCCGTTCGCAACGCTTCGCAGCTCGCCGTGTTGGCTTCGGATTCTCCACCGCAATCCTTGCGCACGGAGGCATCGAGGATTGCGGTGATCTCGGGATCTTGCAGGCGCTCCAGCGTCGAAGGCCGCGGCGGAACCGGCTGCGTCAGATCTATACCGAAATAATGCGTCGGCGCACTGCATGCACCCAGCATCGCCACCGCACCTGCGACCGCAGGAATTCGCCGCATCCACATTCTCCGCCACCTGTTACGCAACTGATAAAGTGACATAAATACATGCGCTTGTCACCGCCGTGACACTAAAGCGCATGGGCTTTCACCATCATCCCCATGTGGTCTGTCACCGTGTTGCCTGTTGCGCTTTGCGACAGGTAGGCGATCTGATCGAGCGCCACGCGCTCAGTGTTGTAGACGCACACATCATACATCTTGTCACCGCCGCTATTGGTGCCTTTCGCAGTGTAGGCATGATTGTCGACTGGAGAAACGCTGGAACCGCTCATGGCGTTTGCAAAAGTGCCGTTCTTCAAGCCATTGAGGCAATTGCGGGTAAAGTCCGATTGCTGCTGGTTGGTGTCGCCTATCACAATGTCGATGCCCGAAGCCTTGTGCTGCGTCACTGCGGCATGGATGCCCGAATAGAAGGTCGAAGCGTCTTCGCTGCTTTTACAGATGGCATTCGGCACATGCACGAACGCCACCGTCATTCCCGAAATTTCCAGAACATAATAGCTCGGCCCGCTGACAAGCGGTTTGGTCGTGCCAGCCTGTTCCTTGCGCACGAAAGCGGTAAAGCACTGGCAATTCTTGTCAGCTGCCGAGCTGTGCGCATCGAGGTTCGGGAAGGCGCGCATCGGATCGAAATCGGTACCCTGCACGTCAAGTTCGCCGCACACAAAGGCGCTGAGACCAACCCCGAGATTGGAATATCCGTTGCGAAACATCTGCCCGATATGAGCCTGCAGAAATGCGATTGTCGGCGTAATGCCCTGATCCAGCGGTTCGACCTTGGCCTTCTTCGCAGGGCCTTCATAAATTTCCGAAGGCATCGCTGGATTGACCGGTGCGATCAGCGCCTCAACGCTCTCGTCAGTGGCAAGCTTATTGGCCTTTTGTGTGAACATGCGCTGGAAGATCGCGCGCGCATCATGCGTCTTGCTGGAGGATGATTCAAAAGATTGATACGCAAAGGTCGCCATGTCGCAGTTCCCCAATGAGACTGTTTGAGCCCGTTTTCTGCGACCGCGAATCTGTTCTTTGCGCGGGAATGTCTGCCCAATTTCACCGCGCGTCAATCGTCTCCCATTCGGCAGCGCAAGGGGGAAATCTTAGTCGGGCTGTTCGGGCGGTGATGGAAGGGGCGTGATATCCACGCCTTCGGGCAACTCTGGCGGGCTCAACAAATCGGCCCACGCCTCGCGCTCATCCTCGCACCCCAAACGCAATGCATTGCCACCAGCCAGGCATCCATCCTGCTGTGCGCGCTGCAATTGCTCGCCAAGAGATTCGTTCTGACCCGGTGCTTCCAGTAGATTGTCATCATGGTCGACCCGGTGATCGGTCGACGCGCATGCACCAAGCGCAAGAGAGGCAGCGACAACCGCAACAACCGACACAGAATTCATGAACAGGCCCCTTTGCATTCCTGCTAACATTCTGAAGTTGAATGGTAGTTTGACCAATTGGTGCGCAGGCCCGCTAACCCTCAGCAGCCCTGCCTCGAGCCGCCAATGCTCGCATGCGATCCACGCTCTGCCCTGGCAAAGTGGTGCGCGGGTCGTAATACTCGCCAAATGCCGGGATACCTTCCGGCAGAGTGACCCACGGCATCTTGAAGTCGGTAAAAATGACGACGTCTGGCGTGACGCTGCCCGGATCGTCCAGCGTTCCCGCGCGAAGGCCCGTCATCAATTCTGCAAAACGCGGATAATGACTCCACACGGCCGCGCCGCATTGCTTACAGCGATGAATTGTGTGCCGCTGTCCGCTGCCGGTTCCCAATTCGTGAACCGTCAATTCGCCTGACAAGAGATCGACATTATCGCTCTCGATGAAGACATTCACGACGCTGGTAGACCCGGTCTGCTGCTGGCACAATTTGCAATGGCAGTTATGAACCATGATCGGTTCGCCCTGCATCCGGTATCGGACATGGCCGCAGCCGCAGCCGCCTTCGCGGATTGTATCTTGTGTCATAGTGCTTCCATCTCTTGTACCACTCAGCAGCCACTCCCATTGCGTTGCTGCTCCAGTTGCAGCGTTGAATGGTGGATGTGAAATCCTTGCTCAAGCTCGAACGCTGCATTGCGCAGGAATTCATCGCCCGGATGGCCGGCAGGCATTACCAGATGGGCGGTGAGCGCAGTTTCGGTCGTGCTCATCGGCCAGATGTGCAGATCGTACACTGTTTCGACCCCGGGAAGACCGGCGAGATAGTCGCTCACTTGGCCTTCATCGACGCCATCGGGGACACCGAGCAGGCCCATTTTCACGCTGTCACGCAGCAGACCCCATGTGCTCCAAGCGACAACGGCAACGATGATGAGGCTGACGATGGGGTCGATCAGGATGAAGCCGGTAAACAGGATCGCCGCGCCCGCAATCACCACGCCCACGCTCACCAGCGCATCGGCAGCCATGTGCAGGAATGCGCCGCGAATATTGAGGTCGTGCTCGCGTCCGCGCATGAACATCAGCGCGGTGACGGTGTTGATGACAATGCCGATCCCGGCGACCCAGATCATCGTCCAGCCCGCTGGTTCAACCGGGTCCACGAAGCGGTGAAGCGTCTCGTATAGAATGGCGCCGATGGCGATCAGCAGCAGCATCGCATTGGCAAACGCCGCAAGAATGGTGGAGCTTTTCAGACCATAGGTGAAGCGCGCGCTTGGCGGCTTCTTGGCTGCAATACTCGCGCCCCAGGCAATCAGCAGGCCGAGAACGTCCGAAAGATTGTGCCCCGCATCAGCGACCAGCGCCATCGATCCAGAGAGGAAACCGTAAGTCGCCTCGACAATGACAAAGGCGGTGTTGAGGATGACGCCGATGGCAAAAGCGCGCCCGAAATCAGCAGGTGCATGGCAATGGCCATGACCGTGAGAGTGCCCGTCATCGTGCGAGTGCGCTTGTCCCAAACCTACCCCTGTTATCCCGACCTGATGGTCTTGATCTAGCAGCGCATGACGCCGGCGCAAGAAAAATGCTTTTTCATCAATGTGTTATAAAATATCATGGATGTTATAGTATAACACTCTTCGGCCAGCGCAAGAGGCTGCTTCCACATGTGCAAAGCGCCCCGCTCCAGCTCAGTCGTAGACGCAGGCATCCAGCGCATCGCGGCGAACAACGCCAATACGCGCTTCAATCGTGTTGCCATAACGTGCGGTAAAGCCTGACGGATTTACCGCCTCGCGCGTCTTCGGGCTGGGCAGCACGGCGGCGATGCGGCTCGCTTCATCAGCAGAAAGCCGCGCGGCGGAATGACCGAAATAACGCTCCGACCCGGCCGCCACGCCATAGGTGCCCTGCCCCGTTTCAGCGACATTGAGGTAAACCTCCATAATGCGGCGCTTGGTCCACAAATTCTCGATCAGGAACGTGAAGTACGCCTCAAATCCTTTTCGGACCCAGCCGCCGCCTTGCCACAGGAACACGTTCTTCGCAGTCTGCTGGCTGATGGTGGAGGCACCGCGTTGGCGTTCACCCCGCGCGCGCTCCTCCAGCGCATCTTCAATGGCCTCGACATCGAACCCGTCATGCTCGCAGAACTTGCTGTCCTCCGCCGCAATTACCGCGCTCACCATATTGCGGTCGATCCGGCTGAGCGGCTCCCAATCGCG
>DFBR01000108.1:22525-23422 GCA_002367375.1 Erythrobacter sp. UBA3075
GGATCATGGGCTTCCAGTAACTGCTAACACAGACCAATCATACAGCACTCAAAGGAGGGAAGATTGCTTCAGATTATTGGTTGGCTGCTTTGCCTGAATATCGTCGTCAAAGCCATGGAAATGCAGGGTGACCCAAAATTCCGGGACGAAGGGGCGAGTTGGCTGATAACGCAAAGGCGACGATTGTTGTCGCATGGGCAGGCGGAATTACCTTTGCTGCTTGGCTTTTCTACACCGGGGAACAATTGACGCAGCTTATATAAAAAGCGCCGGAGATCTCTCCCCGGCGCTTCGATGTTCGAATTTTCGACGCCCTTTTGATAGGGCTACCGAGCTAACGTTTACGCAGCAGCAGGCATCAACCTGTCGCCAGCGATCCGCTGCATCGCTTTTTGCAGCTTTTCAAACGCGCGCACTTCAATCTGGCGGATGCGTTCGCGGCTGACTTCGTAAACCTGTGACAGCTCTTCCAGCGTTTGCGGGCTTTCGGTCAGGCGGCGTTCGGTCAGGATGTGCTTTTCGCGGTCGTTCAATGAATCCATCGCTTCGACCAGCATTTCCCGGCGAACATCGGCTTCCTCGGCATCGGCGACGGTTTCGTCCTGCAACGGACGATCATCCGTCAGCCAGTCCATCCATTCGCCCGAGCCATCTTCACCATTGCGCATCGGCACGTTGAGCGAGCCATCGCCGCCCATCATCATCCGGCGGTTCATGTTGATGACTTCCTGCTCCGGCACACCGAGATCGGTAGCGATCTTGGTCACGTCGTCAGGATGCAGGTCCGAATCTTCGTAAGCTTCGAGCTGCTTTTTCATGCGGCGCAAGTTGAAGAACAGCTTCTTCTGTGCCGCCGTGGTGCCCATTTTCACTAGGCTCCACGAACGCAGGATAAAT
>DFBR01000007.1:0-1367 GCA_002367375.1 Erythrobacter sp. UBA3075
CTGGTCGGCTCTCCCGGTACGGGTAAGACGCTGCTCGCCCGCGCTATTGCTGGCGAAGCGCGCGTGCCGTTCTTCACCATTTCCGGCTCCGACTTTGTCGAGATGTTCGTCGGCGTGGGTGCCAGCCGTGTGCGCGATATGTTCGAACAGGCCAAGAAGAACGCGCCGTGCATCGTCTTCATTGACGAAATTGACGCCGTGGGCCGCCATCGCGGCAATGGCATCGGCAATTCCAACGATGAGCGCGAGCAGACGCTGAACCAGCTGCTGGTCGAAATGGATGGTTTTGAGGCCAATGAAGGCATCATCATCATCGCCGCCACCAACCGTCCCGACGTTCTCGACCCCGCGCTGCTGCGCCCGGGCCGGTTTGACCGTCAGGTTGTGGTGCCGATCCCCGACATCGATGGCCGCGAGAAGATTCTAGCCGTCCACATGAAGAAGGTGCCGCTGGCACCTGACGTGAACCCGCGCACCATTGCGCGCGGCACGCCCGGCTTCTCCGGTGCAGACCTTGCCAACCTCGTCAACGAAGCTGCCTTGCTGGCCGCGCGGCGCAACAAGCGGCTGGTGGCGATGCAGGAGTTTGAGGACGCCAAAGACAAGGTGATGATGGGCACCGAGCGCAAGTCCATGGTTATGACCGAGGACGAGAAGAAGATGACCGCCTATCATGAGGCAGGTCACGCCATCGTCGCGGTGCATGAAGAGGCATCGGACCCGATCCACAAGGCCACTATCATTCCGCGCGGCCGTGCGCTGGGCATGGTGATGCGCCTGCCCGAACGCGACAATTATTCGTACCACCGCGACAAAATGCATGCGAACCTCTCGGTCAGCATGGGTGGACGCGTGGCAGAAGAAATCATCTTCGGTCACGACAAAGTGTCGAGCGGGGCATCCTCCGATATCCAGTACGCCACCGATCTGGCCAAGAATATGGTCACCAAATGGGGCATGTCCGACAAGCTTGGTCCGCTGATGTATGAGCAGAGCCAGGAAGGCTATCTCGGCATGGGGCAGACTACGCGCACCATGGCTGGCGCGGAGACGAACAAGCTGATTGATCAGGAGATCAAGGATCTTGTCGAAGGCGCTCACAAGCGTGCGACGGATCTGCTGACCAAGCATGAGGATCAGCTGCATCTCCTGGCGCAGGCGATGCTCGAATACGAAACGCTGACGGGTGACGAGATCAAGGCCTTGATCGAGGACGGCAAGATCGACCGTCCTGATGCGCCGAGCGGTCCGATCCCGGTCGTCCCGACGCATGGATCTTCCATTCCCAAGGCCGGCAAGCGCTTCGGCGGCGAAGGTGAAGCGCCGCAGGGCGCGTGAAGCACGAACCCCCGCCGCGTCCATTGCGC
>DFBR01000007.1:1442-5004 GCA_002367375.1 Erythrobacter sp. UBA3075
ATGCGCTGGTGGATCTGGTGGCATGAGGATCAAGGCGGCTAGAACGCGCCCAAGACGATCAGCAATTGCACAAACAGGATTGCTACGATCCAGATAAATCCGCTGAGCACCATCAGCCGCCAGAAGGCGCTCAGCCGCTTTAATTCATAAGCGTGGCGTAGTTGCTTGTAGAGGTGGATCGGCGGGATCAGCATCAGTGTCATTACGATGACAATTAAGCGCAGGCCTGCAACTGACAGCAGCGACATTGTAACAAATAACAGCGTCATGAAGCTGAGCGAATAGGTCACGAAAATGGCGTGATCGTATGCTTTGAAACGCCGTTTCCAAGCGAACAGCAGCCACACAAAAGGGATGGAGATAGGGATCAGCATCCAGCTGAATTTGTAGCCATTGGTCTGTAATTTATAAAGCATCAGCCCGGGATTTTCGCGCCATTTCGCTATCAATCCATCATCGATCGCACTGACGCCGGTGATATTCCATTCGCCATCCTGCATGAAGCCGTCCGGGTTCAATCCCGAAATCGTATCGAGCGCCTCCAAACTGTCATCCGCCGTAGCGATTTGTGCCTCAAGCTCAGTGCGTTCGCTCGAGTCCGCTGGCAAAGCCGTAAGCTCAGCCAGTGCCGTTTCCCGCTCTTGCTCGAGCCGTTCACGCGTCTCGGTCACGCTCTGCGGAGTAATTTCAGGTGCCGTAAGGTCTGTCGGCGCGGTCAGGCCCACCAATTGGAACACGGCGAACATCAGGAACACGCCGAACAGGAACAGCGCCATCGGTGACACGAACCGCGCGCGCTCCCCGTCGATATAACGGCGGGTGAGCTTGCCCGGCCTGAAAATCAGCATCGGCAAGGTGCGCCACAGCTTGCCTTCGAAATGCAGCGCGCCATGCAGCAGATCGTGCATGAACGCGCCGATCGTGCGGTGCAAATGCCCCTTCTGGCCACAGGCTTGGCAATAAGCGCCGGTCAATTCAGTCCCGCAGTTGAGGCATTTTTCCGGCTGGTCCGGATGTGGTTTCCTTGCCCCCGACTCTGGTTCAAGCGCGCGCGCGAACAGCCCGCCTTCCGTCGCCGTGCCCAGTCCATCCAGCAGATCGCTCATGCATGCCCCCGTCTCAAGTACAAGCACTATAGGCTGGCGAGAACTGGTGGCAATCACGGCGATTGGTCCACTTGTGCCGCCACCTGTCAGCAGCCACATGTACGACATGGAATTCACCACCAGCACTATGCCGCTTTTCGCGCTCTGCATCATCGGGACCGCGTTCCTGTTGGTGCTGGCGGTAGAGCTTGCCGTGCCTGTTCGCGGCAAGATCTTGCCACCTGCACGCCGCAGGCTGACCAATGTGTCGCTGTTCTTCATCGATACGGCTGCTGTGCGGCTGATTATTCCGCTGGCAATGGTCGGTGCAGCGGTATTGGCGGCAGAGCGGGGCTGGGGACTGTTCCATTCAATCGAAGCGCCCGTGTGGCTGGCTTTCGCGGTGACGCTGCTCGCGCTCGATCTTGCGCTTTACGTGCAGCACTGGGCCACCCACCGCATCCCGCTGCTCTGGCGCCTGCACCGGGTCCATCACAGCGACCGCGATTTCGATGTAACCACCGCCGCGCGGTTTCACCCGATCGAGATACTCGCATCGATGGCGTATAAATGCGCTGTGGTGATCGCGCTGGGCGCACCGGCCCTTGCGGTATTCGTGTTTGAAGTCGGGTTCGCTGTCGCCACCCTGTTCACGCACGCCAATTTCACGCTTCCGCCAAAGCTGGACCATGCGCTGCGGACGGTAATGGTCACGCCCGACATGCACCGCATTCATCACTCGGCGCGGGTCGAGGAGACGAACAGCAATTACGGCACGGCGCTCACGCTATGGGACAGGCTGTTTGGCACCTATCGCGCGCGCGCGCATGACCCGCAGGATCAGATGACCATTGGTCTTGAAGAATGGCAGGATGAGCGGCCCGCGCGGCTTGGTTTTGCGCTGATGCAGCCGTTTGGGCGGGACTAGCCGCACGAATCGGAAACGGCAAAAGCAAAGGGCCGCAACCTTTCGGCGCGGCCCTCTAGCTTATTGGAAAGGCGCGAAGCCTTATCCTTCGTAGTCGGCTCCGATCGACGTCGAGCGCGTCGGCGCGGCGGCGGACAGGCGCATGGCCTCTGCCGACTGGCTCAGCGAACCGATATCATCGGCTTCATCTTCTTCATCGGGCAGGATGGTCTGCAGCGACTGGATGAGCGATTCCTGCAAATGCTTGGGCTTGACCGTCTGTTCGGCGATTTCACGCAGAGCAACAACCGGGTTCTTATCCCGGTCCTTGTCGACGGTCATCTCGGCACCGCCGGAAATTTCCCGCGCACGCTGTGCGGCAAGCAGGACGAGATCGAAACGGTTAGGAATTTTGTCGACGCAATCTTCGACGGTAACGCGCGCCATGGGCACTCCGATTTAGCTGGTGTTTTCGGAAAGAGGCTCAATTAAGCGACACTGGCGCGCCCGTCAAGGTTTTCCGCCGCGCGAAGCGTGCTAACAGGCGGTCTATGGACATGACCCGATCCGCCCGCGATGCTGCCGCGTTGATCACCTACAATGATCCCGAACCGTTCAGCGCGCAGGCGCAGGGCCTGTCCTTCACCTTCTATCCGGCCGGGAAAGACCGACGAGCGGCGCTGCTTGATATCATTGCAGGTGCGCAGGAAAGCCTGAAAATCGCCTTCTATATCTTCGCCCCCGATGGGGTGGGCACGGCGGTGCGCGATGCGCTGGTCGCGGCAGCGCGGCGCGGGGTGAAGGTCACGCTGATCGTCGATGGCTTTGGCGCAAGCGTGGATGAGGAGTTCTTCGCCGATTTGAGCGCGGCGGGCGGCACGTTCCACCTCTTCCTCGCCAGGTGGTCGCGCCGGGCGCTTATCCGCAACCACCAGAAAATCGTCATCGCGGATGACACAGTGGCGATGATGGGCGGGTTCAATGTCGAGGATGATTATTTCGCCCCGCCGCAGGACAATGGCTGGAACGATCTGGGCTTCCGGCTTGAAGGCGATGTGGTGGCCCAGGTTGCGCGCTGGTTTGCGGAATTGCGCGAATGGACTGAGGATGAGAATGCGCAATTCCGCGATATTCGCCGCCGCGTGCGCGAATGGGATGCGGGTGCGGGTCCGGTGCAGCTGCTTATCGGTGGTCCGACCAAGGGTCCGTCAAGCTGGGCACGGTGTATCAGTAATGATCTGGAGCAGGGTGAGCGGCTCGACATGATGATGGCCTATTTCTCGCCCAATCCGAAACTGCGCCAGGCGATCCGCCAGATCGCGCGCAAGGGGCAGGCCAACCTCGTGATGGCGGGCAAAAGCGACAATGATGCCACCATCGGTGCCAGCCGCGCGCTCTATAAGAAGCTGCTGAAGGACGGGGCGAAAGTGTACGAATTTCAGCCGTGCAAGCTGCACACCAAGCTGCTGGTGCTGGACGATGCGGTCTATATGGGCAGCGCCAATTTCGACATGCGCAGCCTCTACCTCAATCTCGAAATCGTGCTGCGGATCGAGGATGCGGCGCTGGC
>DFBR01000205.1 GCA_002367375.1 Erythrobacter sp. UBA3075
TCGCTTTCCGGGCTGATCCGCGCGACTTGGTCGATCCCGCTGCGATCGGTTGAGACGACATTACCAGCCGCATCGAAATGCACCGCGAGCACGCTGTGCGAATTGATCCGCGGCTGGCGAAACGGCGCCTGCTCAGTGCGACTGGAAATGTAGTACCAGACCGGATCGCCGAACTTGCTGACCATGGTCGGCTGGCCCAGCGTGCCGCGCACCGAGCGCTGGTTGTCCAGCCCCGGCTGCACCGACTGGATCAGCGTTTCATCGGTGATGTAACCGCGATGGTTGGTGATCGAGGAGCACCCTGCAACGGCAACCCCCAAAAGCGTAACTGGCCCTGCCAATACTGCCATCCGCACGATCGAACCCATATGTCTCATCCTAGCAAAATTCCTGTCAGGTGACCGGCGCGCAATTGCTCTTGCGGATTGCTGTTGCGCCGGGCCATCCTATATCAGCGGCAAGCCTTAGGGGACCCTGCGCGCTGGTGCAACGCACTGCTGTGGGTGATCCATTGAACTTGTCCTTAACGAGAGCACGCGCGATGTCTTTTCTCCGACGAATTTTCGGCAAATCAGAGCGCGAGGCGCTGCGCCCGCTGTGGCACGCCACCGTTGCCACCAGCCGCGAGCCCGAATGGTATGCTGATTGCCATGCCGAAGACAGCGTGGACGGGCGTTTCGACATGATCGCGCTGGTGCTGTCTTTGGTGCTGCTCAGGATGGAGGATAGCGAGACGCTCGCCCCCAAGACCGGCCTGCTGACCGAATTGTTCGTCGCCGATATGGACCGCCAATTGCGCGATTCGGGCGTCGGCGATCTGGCGGTGGGCAAGAATATGGGTAAAATCATGGAGGCACTGGGCGGCAGGCTTGGCGCATTGCGCTCTGCATTGGTCGACAGCGACGATGGAGCGCTTGCCGCAGTGCTGGTGCGCAATATGCGCCTGACAACCGACGATGCGCCCCTCGCTCTCGCCGTGCGCACGCGTGAACTGCACGGTCATCTGGCCGCAATGCCGGATGATGCCTTGCTCGCCGGGGACCTGCGACCATGAGCGATACGCCCGAATTTTCCCGTCCGTTCGATATTCGCGGCATCACCGCCCAGCCGGTGCAGCTCACCGCGAACGAAACAGAGCGCGTTGCTCTGGCCAAGCGTTTTGGCATTGTTTCCATCGACTGGCTTCGCGCTGAACTCTGCGTGGAGGCCGATGGCGCTATCGTGAGCGCGAACGGCACTTTGGACGCTGCCATCGTGCAAAGCTGTGCTGTTTCGGGCGAGGATATTCGCGCCGAGGTCCACGAAGACATCACCATGCGCTTCGTTCCCGCAGAATCGCTGGAAGCAGGCGAAGAGGACGAGGAAATCGAACTTGACGCCGATGATCTCGACGACTCCCCCTACACCGGCACCAGCTTCGACTTAGGCGAGGCGGTTGCACAGAGCCTCGCCCTCGCCATCGATCCCTTCGCCACCGGCCCCAACGCCGAGGCTGTGCGCGAGCGGCACGGACTGACCGATCAGGGTCCCAAGGGAGCATTGGCAGCGGCGTTATCGGAATTGAAGAAGGACTGAAGGTGCAAACCGCATTGCGTGCTTGGCAACGGTTCACCGCAAGCCGCACTCCAATTGCCCGCACAATCACGGCTGTTGCCAAAAGCGTTCATCTGGCAGAAAGGATGNNACAGGGGCGGTCAGGTAACGGGTTGCGAATACGCACAGCCGGCTGTGTTAGATTAGAGGAGTACAAGAATGAGTAACATTTCCAAGAGGGCGAAGACCCTCTCCTTGGTCGCCGCACTGGCAGTGCCGGCAACAGCTTCGATGGCAGGCACTGCGTTCGCGCAGGAGCTGGGCGCGGTCGTCCAGAACAGTGAGGATATCAACGTCGTTGGGTCGATTCCGTCCGACCTGACCGGCATGGCCCAAGGGCCGGACGTAAACGGTTTCATCTCGGCACGCCGGGGCAATGAAATCCAGGTCACAACAGAAAACGGCACGAACACCGTGATCGCCATCTCTCCTGCTACCGATATTAGGGGCCGTGGTGGCCTGCTTGGCCTTGGTCGCACGCAGCTTAGCGCCGATGCGCTGATTAATGGCCTTCCCGTGAGCGTCGAGACTGTCCAATGGAACAATGGCCTTGTGGCGAGCCAGATCCGCTTCTCCAACGAAGATCTCGAAACGGCGACCATGATCCGCGCCGGCACCGGACAGCGGTTTGCCGAGAATGAGGCCCTGATCGAAGAAAACGCCGCTGCGGCAGAGGCGCTGCGTGGCCGTGTTGCCAATATCGACCAGTACAATGTGATGGGCACAGCCAATGTCTATTTCGACACCGGTCGCTGGAACCTTTCGCCCATGTCTGAAGGTGAACTCTGTCAGACTGCGGCAGAGGCCGAAGCGATGGACAATTCCCTGCTGTTGGTCGTCGGATACACCGACTCGGTAGGCGATCAGGATTACAATCAGGTATTGAGCGAGCGCCGTGCAGGCCGCGTCGTCAATTTCCTCCAGCAGGAATGTGGTTGGCAGCCCTGGCGCATGCTTAGCCCCACCGGCATGGCAGAAAGCGATCCAATGGCGGATAACGAAACCGCCGCAGGCCGCGCGCAGAACCGCCGCGTTTCGGTCAACATCCTTGTCAGCAAGGCTGTCGAAGGAATGTAAGATCTTGGTGGCGCGCCTGG
>DFBR01000046.1:0-218 GCA_002367375.1 Erythrobacter sp. UBA3075
TGGACCGCGCGATGATCGAGGGCGTTGCCACCGATGAGCGCGATCTTGCGGTCCTGCGCGGGATTGTCGCGATGGCCAATGCTCTCAATCTTCGCGTCATTGCTGAAGGTATTGAGAATGAAGAGCAGCGCGATGTTGCTATGCGCGAAGGGTGCCATGCGTGGCAGGGCTATCTTGGCGCTAGACCAATGACAGCTGAGCAATTCGCACAGATGTTC
>DFBR01000046.1:266-2678 GCA_002367375.1 Erythrobacter sp. UBA3075
GCCCCTAATCCCCCTCTGTGGGCGGAGGCGCATTCTTCACATGCTCATCGAACCAGTCGATCATTTCCGCCAGCGTGTGCAGCACGCTTTCGCGCCCGCGATAGCCGTGGCTTTCGTGTGGTAACATCACCAGCCGCGCGGTGCCGCCGGTGCCGCGAATGGCGGCGAACATGCGTTCGGACTGCTGTGGGAAGGTGCCCGAATTGTTGTCATTGTCGCCGTGGATCAGCAGCATTGGCTCGTTGATCTGGTCGGCGGCCATGAAGGGTGAAAGCTCGTAATAAGTTTCGGGCGCGTCCCAGAAGATGCGCCGCTCTGCCTGAAAGCCGAACGGGGTGAGCGTGCGGTTGTACGCGCCCGAACGCGCAATCCCGGCGCGGAAAATATCGCTCTGTGCCAGCAAATGTGCGGTCATGAAGGCGCCGTAGCTGTGCCCGCCCACGCCCACACGGTAGCCATCGCTGACTCCTCGCTCGACCGCGAAATCAACCGCTGCCTGCGCGCTGGAGACGATCTGCTCGATGAAAGTGTCGTTCACCGTCTCCGGATCCTCGCCGATCACCGGCATCGAGGCATTGTCGAGCACGGCATAGCCCTGCGTCAGGAAAAAGCGGTGTGAATAGCTACCGATGCGGGTGAAACGGTACGGAGAATCGCGGTTTTGCGAAGCCGTGGACGCATTGGTGAATTCACGCGGATAGGCCCACACGACAAGCGGCAATTGCGTGCCTTCGACATAGTCGGGCGGCAGATAGAGCGTCGCGGTCAGCTCCGTGCCGTCCGCGCGGGTGTAGGTCACCAGTTCACGGCTGATGCCGGTCAGTTCAGGGTGCGGATCGGGGAAGTCGGTCAGCGCGGTGACCTGTTCGCCCGCGTGCAGGCGGAAATTCCCCGGATCGGTGGGGCTCTGGTAATAGGTGATGAAACTGCTGCCGCTGTCGTCCAGCACATCGACCACGCTTTCCAGATTTTCGCCGGAATTGCGCCAAAGTTCTTCGGTTTCCAGTGTGGCGAGATCGAAACGGCGCAGGAATGGGCGCAGGCCATCGGGCGTTGCTCCGCTGCCGTTCAAGAGCAGCACGCCATCATCATTGCGGGCGACCGAGAAGCCAGCGTCGGTAAAGACCCGCACAGGCGAGCCGGGATCGGCATAGGCATCGGCGGCATTGCGGATGTTGAGGACGCGCGGTGCATTATCCCCGGTCACATCCACATGCGACAGGCGGATTTCGCGGGTGTCGCGATCGTAATCATAGGCGATCACATCGTCGCTGTTCTCGATCCCGACAAAGCCAGAGAATCGATCTTCAAAGCGGGCGATTTCCATCGGTTCGCCATCAAACGGCGCGGCAAGGCCAAACATGGCATCGCGCACATCGGTTTCGACACGCGGATCGCCGCCATCCTGCGCTTCGGCCCAGAGCAGCAAAGCAGGCTCGGTCGGGTGCCAGATGATACGGCGGCGGCCTGTGATCACGCCTTGCACGGGGAGATTATCGGCCAGCGGCTGCTGGGCGATTGTTGTGATCGGATTGCCTGAAGCGTCCGTTACCACGGATGTTAGTGGGAACCGCGAATAAGGCACTTCATAGCTGAAAGGCTGCTCCAGCCATTCCATCAACATGTATTCGCCGTTGGGAGAGGCGGCGGCGTAGGTGTAGAGGCGCGGCTCTCCCAGCACTTCGTGTTCGCCACTATCAAGCGAAAAGGCCACGGGCTGGCTGGTTCCGAGCCAGGCAAACATCGCCTCGTCATGCGGGTCCTGCAGCATATCCTGATAGGTGCGCGTTTGCGCTTCTTCACCGCCCGATGCATCCTGAATGGCGGGGCCAGCCGGTGTCAGCGAACGCTGCGGCATTGGTCCGCGCGCGTCGGGAGTTACGAGCGCGAGAAGGCGGCCATCGGGCAACCAGCGCGGGTTCTGGAAAATCGGATTGATGCCGCTTTCAAGCACCATGCTCGCGATGCCGCTTTCGGTATCGAGCACCATCAACGCCATGCCATCTGCATAGGTATTGGTGAACGCGACATAGCGGCCATCGGGCGACCAGCTGGTGTCGGAAATATCGGCATTGTCGGGGAGGGCAACGATCCGCTCATTCACGCCAGAAACATCGCGCAGGCTCATGCCGACAAAGGCGCGGGTGCCATAGCGGTCGTTAATAGAGGCATCGAGTCGCAGGCCCGCCAGCTTCTCCATTGGCCGCGCCAGATCGGCAACGGGTGGCAGGCTCTCACGCTCCAGCAGCAGCAGCGTGTCACCGTCGGGAGAGACCGAGACGGCAGGCGAGGGCGCGCGGGTGACGATATCAGCCACATCTGCCGGGGGGAGGCGGTAGCCTTCGGTTTCCTGCGCCATTGCAGGGGCAGCAATCGGGGCGGCCATCACAAGGCCAAGGCCCAAACTCAGGG
>DFBR01000038.1 GCA_002367375.1 Erythrobacter sp. UBA3075
CATGCGCGGCAGGAAATTCATCTGGGCGCGGCTTTCGACCTGAAACACGCCGATGCTGTCGGCGCGGCACAGCATGTCATAGACTGCCGGGTCTTCGGGCGGCAGGGTGGCCAATGTGTGGCTGGTCTGGTGATGCTGTGCGATCAGATCGAACGCCTTGCGGATGCAGGTCAGCATGCCAAGGCTTAAGACATCGACCTTGAGGATGCCAAGCGTGTCGATATCGTCCTTGTCCCAGCAGATGACCGTGCGGTCCTCCATGGTGGCGTTTTCGATCGGTACAAGCTCGTCAAGCCGCCCGTCGGTGATGATGAAGCCGCCCACGTGTTGCGACAGATGGCGGGGAAAGCCGACGATCTCATATACCAGCTCCATTGTTTGTTTGAGCCGCCGGTCGTCTGGATCAAGGCCGATCTCGGCCATGCGCCGAGCCTCAAGCCCGCGCGAGCTGAAGAAACCCCAAAGCTGTGAGGACAGGGCGCTGATGGTATCCTCGGTCAGGCCCATGGCGCGGCCCACCTCGCGGATCGCCCGTTTGCCGCGATAATGCACCACGGTGGCACACAGGCCGGCGCGGTGGCGGCCATAGCGTTCATATATGTGCTGGATCACCTCTTCGCGCCGTTCATGTTCGAAATCCACGTCGATGTCGGGCGGTTCGTCGCGCGCCTCGCTGACAAAGCGTTCAAACACCATGGTGCCGATTTCGGGACTGACGCTGGTCACGCCGAGGCAGTAACAGACCACCGAATTGGCCGCGCTTCCACGTCCCTGGCACAGGATATCGCGCGAACGGGCGAAGGCGACAATGTCGCGGACAGTCAGGAAATAGGGCTCGTATTTCAGTTTTCCGATCAGTGCCAGTTCGTGGGCCAGCATCTTGTGCACCCGCTCTGGCGCGCCCGCCGGATAGCGCCAATCCAGCCCTTCAAGGGCCAGCCGCTTTAGCCGCTGGGGAGGCGTTTCCTTTTTAGCCGCCTCGCTGGGGTATTCATAGCGCAGCTGGTCGAGCGAAAATGTCAGTTTCTGGCCGAGCGCATGGGCGCGGTCCACCGCCCCTTCATGCCCGGCGAACAGGCGGCGCATTTCGGCCTCGTTACGCAGGCGCGCTTCGCCATTGGCCAGTGCTTCGCGGCCCAGATCGTCCACCTTGCGGTGCAGGCGGATGGCACAAAGCACATCGGCCAGCTTGCGGCGGTTTCCGTGGTGCATATGTGGCGCAGCACTGGCCAGCGTGGGAATGCCCAAGCCTGCCGCTTCAATGTCCAGCCTGTCAAAGCGGGCCCGGTCGCGCCCATCATAAAGCGGGGTTAGCAGCAGATGCATCCTTTGGCCAAAGCGGCGCGTCAACCGTTTCGCGACAGGCTTCCATCCTCCCGCGCCGCATCTGCACCCGTCTGCTTGCGGCCAGAGCAGCAGATGCAACCCGTCCGCTTTGTCCAGCAGGTCGGACAATTGCAGGTCGCATTGGCCTTTTTCGGCCCTGAGTCGCCCAGCCGATAGGATGCGGCACAGATTGCCCCAGCCGGCGCGATTTTGCGGTATGGCGGTAATTGGCGGGGCATCTGTAAAGACCAGCCGTGCCGCTGGAATCAGCCGCGGACTCGAGCCCAGAGACAGGGATGTGGGGGGATGATGGGGGTGCGCTGGACCAATGGCTGAATGGGTCGCGTCCCAGTCCTGCCGCTCTTGCAATTTACGGGCAATGGTGCGGGCATGGCTGTGGGCACGCACGATTCCGGCTACGGAATTGTCGTCCGCAATGGCGATCGCCGACAGGTTCAGCATGGCCGCACGCTCTATATATTCCCCGGGGTGGGAGGCCCCGGTGAGGAAGGTAAAGTTGGAGGTGATGGACAATTCAACATGCATGGCAGAATGGCAGTATATTCACCTTTTGTTCTGTTTTCGAGTCCTTTGCGCAATTGCGCAGTGGCGCGAAACTATCTCTGCCATAACGGTGATACCTTTTACATCATAACCGGCCAAGGGGCAGTTGGCGCGTATGCGGTTGATTTTGTTTGAGAAGGTGGGGTTTTGCGGGAGCAAATATGTTCGCCAATTGGGAAACCTCATAACCCCTTGATTTTATTGAGTGTGGTTCATATTGGCGAAACTATTGGCGAACTTTCTATCGACGTTCATTTATTCTGATTTCTGCGAGCCAACTCTTCAATCAACTGCCCTAGATTCTGTTCGGTAACACCGCGCTCATAAAACCCTTCAAGCTTCTGGATTCGATATAGCCGCGTAAGGTCATCAACCGCCGTGCGAGGATCAATCATCTGTCTTATGGCCTCATTGCTCTCTACCTCATCAGTCAGAAGCTGAGCCACTGCAAGAGCGGTTTCCGGGCTGCATAATCGTAGGATTCTCACAATAGTAGCTTCGTCAGCGGTAAAGTCTGTTGGACCGTGCAACGCAATATTCAAGCCGTTCGCAAGATCACGAGCATCGGTTGCCTCTCCCTTGGTCAGAAAAGATTCTGACACTCCAAGTTTAAGGCTAATTTCACGGAGAACTTTCTTCCTTGGCTTTGTGCGCCCGGTTTCCCAACTGGCTAGCGATGATCGTGAAACAGCCAACCGCTCGCTAAACTCTTCTTGGGTTTCTTCTCCACGCAAGTACCGCAAGCGATCACCCAAATTTGCAGCAGGCTCTTTGTCTGGTATTGCCATTGTTTGTTTTCTGTGTTTATTAAGATTGCAATTGTTTGTTTTGTGACTGATCTTTGTGACAATCGCATAAAGGGGAAACCATGTCAAAGACCATAGAGCAGGTGAAACAAGACTTCCGGCAACGCGGCATAACCATTGAATACTGGGCGCGCGAGAATGGGTTCCGCGTCGATGCGGTCAGGAATGTGCTTGCCGGTCGGAGCAAAGGCTACTTCGGCAACGGACACAAGATTCAGGTCGCTCTGGGCATGAAGGATCAGCCCAAGTGAAGGTACTTACCGCCCATGATTTTGCTGAAGCCTTCGGTATTGGCGAGAGGGCGGCACAGAAAGCTTTCAAGAAAGAGACGTGGCGTGGTCAGTCCCTCCCGATAGTCGACATTCCGAACCGACAGGGCGGGCAATCAGGCCGGGTCTACGGATTGGTCCTGGACGCTGCCCCCGACGCGATCCGCACCAAGCTAAACGCCTATTTAGGGATCGACGAAGCCCCTGTTGAACAGGTGTTAAAGGGGTCTTATCAGGAGCGACAGTTCGAAGATCAGGCGGTCCGGTATGGAATTATCGAACCGATCCTTGCCACGCAGGCCCGGACAGCAGAGAGGGCCGAAGCATTCCGCACGGTCGCGGGGCAGCTTCATATCTACAAGGGTGTTCCGACGAAACTGGCTGAGCCAACATTGCGCGAATGGGTGCGCAAGTATGAAGTCAAAGGGCTAAAGCGGTATGAGACGCTGGGATCAACGGGGGACATGTTGTGACAACCCAAACCGATCTTGAACTGGTGGCCCTAAAACTGGCCGAGGTGGATGCCTTGCTGCGCTCCGCGATCGATGCCCACACGATGGCTTCAGATGCCTTTGAAAGCGCCATTAAACAGGCGGTAAAGAACGGTTTAAACAGCCTTCAGCCCGACGCCTTCCCAGTAACGAACCATCGTCGGCACCATCGCCCAGGCCGACCGGCAAAGATCGACAACGATCCCGAACTGCAAGCGTTCATCACCGCCCGAATCGACCGGATGACCTTCGTTCAGATCGCTGCTGAGATTGCCGAGCACTTCCCGCCAGAACGCCGCGTCAGCAAATCGCCAATCCACGCCTGGTGGCATCGCAATAAGAAATGATCCATCCGGAAAAGCGTTAGATTTGCGGGCGATCCGGGATAGCCTCCGGACTTCGGGCCTCTTCCGTTATGGAGCAATAGGTATCGTTATGTTTTACAAGGTAATACTACAGCAGAAAACGGGTCGAGCGGTGGGTTGGTCCCGGGCATGAGGTGCAAAACAATGAGAGACAGGATGGTCGAGTACACAGTCCTGGGATATCTGATCTCATTGCGGCTCTTGCCCCCCGTTTTGCCATGGCTCATAAACGCGAGAGATCCGACCATTTTGGACAATTGCCAGAAGGACCGCCAAGCGATGAACATTGAAGCGCCGGAAACCAAGATCGTGGACAGTTACCGCGTTACCTGTGATGGCGGCGAGGGGGGGCATCCAAGGGTCTGGCTGCAACTCCCGGATGAGCAC
>DFBR01000140.1:0-6301 GCA_002367375.1 Erythrobacter sp. UBA3075
AGTTCGGCAGCAGGCGAGGCGGCAAGCGCTGGCGAGCTGTCGAATATGATGATCCGGTTGGGTGCCGCGCGGGTCAGTCGGTCGAGCACTTCGGCAGTGCGCGTACTGGACAGATATTCGCTATCGGATGTCGTGTGGTTGCCCGCTGGTAAGACATGCAGCCCAGCCACATCGGTGGCGAGGACGCAGTCTTCGACATTGATATCATCGCGCGCCAGCACATCCATAAAGCCCGGTCCGCGCGGCAGGCCCAGCATTGAAAGGATCGAAGGCTTGGCAAAATCGGCGTCAACGAGCAGCACTTCGCTGTCCTTCTCCGCCGCCATCGCCAGCGCCAGATTGACCGCGCAATAGCTCTTGCCTTCGCTGGGTAGCGGTGAGCACACGAGTACGCGCTGGGCGACCTTGCCTGATCCGGCATCACGCGCCTTGCGCACCGAAGCGAGCACTTGCCGCTTAACGATGCGAAATTCTTCGAGCAGCGCAGTGATCGGGCCATCAGGCTGGATCAGCCCGTGGCGGGCGAGGCATTCAGGATCGAGCGCGTGAATTTCTTCGGAGAAATGCACATCATCATAGACTTGCTCAGGCTCGGGAGCCTTTGCCGCTTCGCCTTCAATTGCTGCCGGAGGCATCCGCCGTGACAGAGCTTCGGAAAGTGGAATTTCGACGGGCGTATCGAGCGAGACTGCGGCCTTCCTGCGCTTGATACGGCGATTGACCGGCTGCGCCAGGTCTTTTGGCACGGGCGCAGACTTGGCCGCGTCGCCCAGGCTGAAGCCATCTTCCGCCTTCTCGAAAAGCGATTTCTCAGGAGGCTGGATCTTGCTGTGTTCTGTCATGTCCTGTCCCCTCAAGCCATCGTGCTGCGCTGGACGAATTCAACGCTCATGAGCACCACGAACAGGACGCCAAGCCCACCGGCTCCGGCTGCGAAATACTTCAGGCGCTGGCGGCGCAATTCACGCCCCGCCTCGGTAAATGTGTGGCTGATCGTTCCGATAACCGGCAGACCGAAGGTGCGCTCCAACTGGTTTGCGGTCGCGAATGTCGAGCCAAGCTTGCTCAGCGCAAAGGTCGTGCCCACGCCGGCACCAAGGCCAAGCACCAACACGCCGAACAGCAGTAGCGGGCGATTGGGTGCGGCAGGAACACGCGGAGTGGTCGGCGGATCGACAACTTCAAACTGTCCGGCGCTGCGCTCGCCTTCGAGCTGGCCGCGCAGGCGCAGCTCTTCGCGGTCCTGCAATAGCTCGTCATACTGCTCGCGCAGCACTTCATAATCGCGGCTGATACGCTGGGCTTCGGCAGCAACGCCCGGCTCACGCGCCTGACTCGCGTTGATCGAGGCAATTTCAGCGCGCAGTGCGGCGGCGCGCGATTGCAGCGACATGACGTTGGACTGGCGCTCGACCCGCATCGACTGGAGTGATGTGTAGGCCGGGTTAGGCATTCCGCCTCCACCCGAAGCGCCCGAAGCGGCCGCGCGTTCACGCAGTGAAGCGACAGTGCGCTGAGCGGCAACAACATCGGGATGTTCATCGGTCAGACCGCGCGCGCGCATTGCGGCGAGGTTTGCCTCAGCCTGTGCCAAGGTCGCCTGCGGTCCACCAGAGCCCGGAACTATGATCGTGCGCGGTGTGCTGGCAATCTGTCCATCGATTGAGGCCATCGCGCTTTGCGCTGCAGCGAGATCTGATTCCACGCTGCGTAGCTCCGCACGGGTCGCACTCATCTGCGCCGCGATGGTCTGCGCACCGCCAATAAGGTCAGGATGCTGCGCCTCGAAGCCCAAGCGGCGTTCTTCTGCCGCCGCAAGTTCAGCTTCGCGATTGGCAAGTTGTTCGTTCAGAAATTCTATCGAATCTGACATTTCACCGCGCGCACCACCAAGGTTTTCCTCGCGGAAAATGTCGATCATGCGCTGCGCAATGGTCTGGGCGAGCTCGGCGTTCTCAGCGTCGGAAAGGTCACCACGCCCGCTCGTCGCGGAAATCTCGAAGATATTGTCGCCTACGCTGACGACCTGAATGTCATCCTCGAGCTGGGCTATGGCCGCTTCCATGTCGGTGGGCGAGCTGACCGTGTCACCGATCCGAGTAGATCGGACCACGGTTTCCAGATTCACCGAGCTGACCAGCGTTTGGCGAATGCGATCAATGTCGCGCTCACGCGCATTTGCCCCGATGCCGATCTGCTCGGCAAGCACATCATCCAGCTGCACAAAGATACGCGCTTCGGATTCGTAACTGTTGGGGATCAGCGCGACCACCAGCCAGCCAAGCAGGCACACGCCCCAGGCAATGCCCAGCGCCAGCCAGCGGCGGTTCCAGACTGCCCAGAGCCCGGCGCGCAGTTCTTCAAGAAGCTGGTTCAAGCCCCCGCTCCCTTCAGAACATGCTTTCGGGGATGATGATCACATCGCCCGGCATCAGCATGACATTGGCGTCGCTATCACCGCGGCGCAGCAGGTCTGACAGACGCACATCATATTCGCGCTGCTCGCCGGATTCGCGATCAAAGCGGATCAGGCGCGAGCGATTGCCCGCTGCATATTCCGACAGACCGCCAACCGAGATCATCGCATCAAGCAATGTCATGTTGGCACGGTAGGGAATGGAGGCAGGCTCCGCCGTAGCGCCAACAATCCGAACCTGCTGGCTGAAAGTGCCGGCAAATTCGTTGACGATCACCGTGACAAGCGGCTCTTCGATATATTGCGAAAGCTGCAGACGGATATCCTCGGCCAGCATTGTTGGCGTCTTCCCCACGGCGGGCATATCGGCCACCAGCGGCGTGGTGATCCGGCCGTCGGGTCGCACCTGCACCTCGGCACCAAGCTCATCATTGCGCCAGACATGGATCGTCAGCTTGTCGAGCGGACCGATTACATATTCCTCGCCCGGACCCTCCTGCATGGAGACAAAGCGAGCGGGTTCGAGCTGGGAACCGGCAGAGCCGCCCGCACAACCGGCAAGGGCAAGCCCAAGGCTCGTCGTAACGAACAGTGTTTTGAACGGTGATGTCGTGCGCATCGAATGCGTCCTTCGCGAGTATTCTGACGCTTGGCTGACCCGGCCTCAATTGCCGCGCACGCTTCACGTCTCTGGATTCAACCAGCGCTTCTCGCGAAAATGGGTGAACATTGCGTTAGTATTGCTGTCCGAAGCGGCAGGAATGGCTAGTTTCTGCCACCCTGTCCCGTTTCGGGACGCGCGCCGGTCGGCGTCGTTAGACCAGCATTTCGCGGGCTGGACCCTGCCCCAGAAAGGCCGACGGACTGGCGCTTGCGCCATAGGCTCCGGCACAAAATACTGCGACCAGATCGCCGATTTCTGCGCGCGGAAGGTGCGCCTGGTCTGCCAGTCGGTCCAGCGGCGTGCACAAGCAGCCCACGATATTGGCTTCTTCCGAAGGCTCCTCGGAAAAACGCGTAGCAATAGCTACCGGATAGTTGCGCCGCACCACCGTGCCAAAATTTCCCGATGCGGCAAGCTGGTGATGCAGTCCGCCATCGGTGACGAGATAGGTGATGCCGTGACTCACCTTCCTGTCAATAATGCGCGTGAGATAGACCCCCGCCTCGCCCACAAGATAGCGGCCAAGCTCCAGCGCGAATTCCGTCTCGCGCAAGATTTCGGGAAGATTGCCGAACTGCAGCTCCAGCGCTTCGCCGATCGCGGCAATATCGAGAGCGCTGTCGCGTTCAAAATAGGGGATGCCAAAGCCGCCGCCCATGTTGAGATGCGGGATCGGGACGCCTGCTTCTTTCCCCAGTCTCGCGGCGAGGGTTATTACATTGGCCTGCGAATCAATAATCGCTTCAGCATCAAGCGCTTGACTGCCAGAGTAAATGTGGAATCCACGCCAGTTCACGCCTGCATCGACAAGTTTGCGCGCCAGCTCCGGCACCCGCTCTTCGTCAATTCCAAACGGCTTGGCACCGCCGCCCATCTTCATGCCCGAACCGCGTAATTCGAACGATGGGTTTACCCGGATTGCGAGCCGGGGCGCGACACCGAGCGTTTTGGCTGCATCAAGTGCGCGTTCGGCTTCGCCTTCGGACTCGAGATTCAATGTGACACCAGCACGAACTGCCGCGAAAATTTCGCGTTCGCGCTTGCCCGGACCGGCAAAGCTGATCTCGCGCGGCAAATAGCCCGCCTCTCGCGCCTGTTCGAATTCGCCGCCAGAGGCAATGTCGAGACCATCGACATGGTCTGCCATGAATTCGAGAAGTTCCGGGTAAGGGTTTGCCTTCATGGCATAATGTAAGCGGATTCGGTCAGGCAGTGCTGCGCGTAGCTCACCAATGCGCCGAGTGATCGCATCGCGCGAATAGACGAATAGCGGAGTATCGCCCGCTTCTGTCACCAGCGCGCTGGCGGTGCGCCCGCCGATGGCCAATTCGCCATCGCGTTCGTCGAAATAGGGCGGGATGGGACCAAGTGGTTTCATGCGACTTCCTGTTTCAACTTTGCACGGTCAATCTTGCCGTTCGGGTTCAGCGGCATTGCATCGACCCAGTGGATGATCTCAGGTTGCATGAAATTGGGCAATTCTCGCCGGAGCGCAGCGCGCAAGCCATCTTCATCGCCCTCGCCCCGCACCACGAGGTGGATCGCATGACCAAGCCTCTCGTCAGCGACACCGACGGCCACCGCTTCCTCTGCCAATCCCGTGGCGACCACAGCATCCTCTATTTCCTGCGGACTAATTCGGTTGCCCGCGCTCTTGATCATCGCATCGTCGCGGCCGACAAAATAGAGCAGGCCATCGTTGTCACGCCGGACCGTATCGCCCGACCACACGGCGGTACCGCCATAAGTCGAGGCAGCTGGCGCCGGCTTGAACCGCTCGGCTGTCCGCTTCGGGTCTTGCCAATATCCTTGCGCAACCAGCGGCCCGCAGTGAACCAGCTCGCCTTCAGAGGCGACCGAACCATTCTCGTCCACCACAAGAATTTCAGCAAAGGGGATGGCTGTGCCCATCGACGTTGGATGGCTATCCACCAGCGCGGGGTCGAGATAGGTCGAGCGAAAGGCTTCGGTCAGACCGTACATCGGAAACAGCCTCGCATCGGGAAAAATGCGCCGCAAATCGCGTACCAGATCTGTGGTGAGCGCGCCGCCGCTATTGGTCATGCGCCGCATTTGCGCGACCGCTTCGGGCGGCCATTCCTGTTCGGTCACCTGCACCCACAGCGGGGGGACAGCAGCAAGCGTAGTTATGCCGTGCCGCACGCACGCCTTGATGACATCGCGCGGCGTCAAATAATCGAGCGGAGCAACACTGCCGCCAGCATACCACGTCGAAAGCAGTTGGTTCTGTCCGTAATCGAAGCTGAGGGGCAGCACGGCCAGGGTCACATCGTCGCGCGCCATGCCGAGGTAATGCGCGACACTGACTGCGCCCAGCCACAAATTCGCATGGCTCAGCATCACGCCCTTGGGACGGCCTGTAGAGCCGCTGGTGTAGAGGATTGCGGCCAGATCATCGGGATTGACAGAGGAAGGCTCCAGATCGCCCTCAAAGCCCTCCAACAGAGCGTAGAACGCCTTTTCCTCCCGCACCGCGCAAGTCGCGGGAAGATCGCCCTCCTTTAGCGAGGAAATCCGCGCGCTATTGGCGATAAGCAGACTGGCTCCGCAATCGTGCAGGATATGCCGCACTTGCGCGTGCTTGAGCAGCGGATTGACCGGCACATGCACCAGCCCCGCCCGCGCGGCGGCGAGTGGCATCAGGCAGGTCAATTCGCCCTTTGCCGCCCAGGTCGCCACCCTCGCCCCCTTTTGTGAGACATTTTCGGCCAGCCAAGCAGCCATTCTCGCGACACGGCTTCTTAAGTCCTGCCAGCTAAGGGTTTCGCCGCGCAGGACCAGCGCCGGATCGCCATTCGCCCCGCATTGTGCGAGGTGATCAAGCGGCTGGGGCACGGGATCGGGCGTGGTGGACATTCAGCCTCTGGGGAAATGCAACAAGTGACAGCCATCAGCTATCACAACACCATTAAGGACTTGCAAGACCTGGATTGGCAGGCGGAGGGTCCTTTTGCCCGCCTGGAATGGTTTCGCCTGCTTGAACAAAGCGGTACGGCCCCCGTTTACGCCGTAGCGCGCGAGGGAGACGAGGGAGTCGTCCTGCCCCTATGTCGGAGAGGCACGCGGCTTGAGGCACTAACCAATTGGTACGCCTTCACATGGTCCGATCTGCGCACTAGCGGCATGTCCGGCGATGCGATGCTTGAGCAACTTCCACGCGACCTCGCCGGTCACGCTGCGCGAATTGATTTCGCAAAAGT
>DFBR01000140.1:6404-8523 GCA_002367375.1 Erythrobacter sp. UBA3075
CTCAAGCGCAAGGCGAGCAAGGTGGAGGTATCGCTCACAACGCTGTTTTGCGCAGAAGACTGGGCGGACTATGAAGATATCTACGCCGATAGCTGGAAGCCCGAAGAAGGCGATCCTGCCTTGCTTCGCCGCTTTGCCGAGGCTGAGAGCGCAGCAGGCCGGTTCCGCTTCGGCATCGCCCGTCACAATGGCACGCCAGTCGCCGCGCAATTCTGGACGGTTGATGGCGGCACCGCTTACATCCACAAACTCGCCCACCGTATCAGCTCCCGGCCATTCTCTCCCGGTACAGTCCTGACAGCCGCATTGTTCGAGCATGTTATCGACACAGATGGTGTCGCATTGATCGATTTCGGCACCGGAGACGACCCTTACAAAGCAGACTGGATGGAGGAGGTGCGCACCCGCTTCCAACTCACCTGCCTCCGCCCTTGGAGCCCGCGCAACTGGCCCACTTTGGGAAAGGCCGCGCTTCGTAAACTTGTCAGGTGAGATCATGCTGGCTAGGGCTGGCGATCTATGGCGAGCAACCTCCCTGTTCCGGTCGCGGAGTCCGGCGATATCGACCTCGTGCTGCGGCAAGTGTTGCAGGACGTTCTTGGCCTTTCATCAGAGCGTGTGGCGGAACTGGACGCCGAATCCGGCTTGTTCGGGCATTTGCCGGAACTGGATTCGATGGCGGTGGCTGGCTTGCTTACCGAGATCGAGGACCGGCTCGACATCCTGATCGAGGATGACGAGGTCGATGGCGAGATGCTGGAGACTTTTGGCGGACTGATCACCTTCCTCTCCGACAAGCGTTCGGACGCCTGAAGCGTTATGCCGATGGCCGCTTTGGCGGGCAACTGGCCCAACCCTCCTCATGCAGACGAATACGCCGTCAGCTTTGACAGCGGTCGCGCGGTACGATTGTTAATCGTGCCAGCGCTGTTCGACGAAGCAAACAAGTTGCGCCATTTCACGGTCGAAGTAATGCGCGCGCTCGATCGCGCCGGGATCGATGCGATGCTGCCGGATCTGCCGGGGACGAACGAAAGCTGTGAAGAACTTGCCGGACAATCGCTGCCTAGCTGGCATGCGGCGATGGAAGCGGCTGCTCGGCATTTCCGCGCGACGCACCTCCTGACCATGCGCGGCGGCGCAATTTGCGCGCCGACTGGCCTGCCATGCCTGCGCTATGCGCCCGTGAGCGGCGTAAAGCTGCTGCGCACCTTGCTGCGCGCGCAAGTCGTGTCCGACCGGGAGGCCGGGAGGGATACTTCGCGCGAACAATTGCTCGAAAACGGAAGGGAGGATGGGTTGGCGCTCGCTGGCTACTCCCTTTCGCCCGAGATGGTGCGGCAACTGGAAGATGCAGAACTTGCCGCGCAGGACCTACCCGATATCGCCCAGAGCGAGCTTGGCGGGCCGGGCCTGTGGCTACGCGCTGAGCCTGACCACGACGCCGCACAGACAGTTGCCTTGGCGCGCATTGTCGCGGAGCGGCTTGCATGAAGCGCCGTCACTTCACCTTTAAATGCGACAGCGAGACTCTCGTTGGGACCCTCGAAGGCAATGATGGATCGGTCGGTCTGCTCATGCTCAGCGGCGGAAATGAAGTGCGCAGCGGGGCCTTTTCAGGACAAGCTACACTGGCGGCGGAAATCGCGGCGGCGGGTTTCCCGGTCTTCCGTTTTGACCGCCGCGGCGTGGGTGATAGCAGCGGAACAAATTGTGGCTTCCGGGGTGAGGAGGCGGACATCACTGCCGCCATTGGCGAATTCCGGCTCCAGTGCCCATCGCTTGAGGCAATTGTCGGCTTTGGCAATTGTGACGCGGCTTCGGCCCTGATGTTCCAGAGTGCCGCGCAGTGCGATGCTCTGGCCTTGGCCAATCCGTGGACTTTCGATGAAGAAAACGCGCAGGATTTGCCCCCGGAAGCGATCCGCGAACGCTATGCCGGAAAGCTCTCCAGTCCCCGCGAATGGCGCAGGCTTGTGCGCGGTGAGATTTCACTGAGCAAAATCATCAGCGGCTTGGGAAGTGCGCTAAGACCATCTTTGAAGCCATCGTCTTTAACGCAAGAATTACGCCAAGGCATCGAGGCGTTTCACGGCGATGTCCGTTTCCTGATCGCTGG
>DFBR01000140.1:8538-10834 GCA_002367375.1 Erythrobacter sp. UBA3075
GGATGGCGCAGATCACGCTTTTTCCGCGCCAGAAGATCGCGAATGGCTGGCCGGGCAATTACTCTCAGCGCTTGAGGAACAGGCTCGCAAGCTCGACATGAGTTGACCAACGGAATTGACCCACGGGGCGCAATTCCACCAATTCATACCCGGCTTCTGTCAGCAGCTTGCTATCACGAGACCAGCTTGACGGGTTGCAGCTGACATAAACGACGCGCTCGACGTTGCTTGTCGCAATCTGCTCGATTTGTGTGCGCGCACCCGCTCTCGGTGGATCAAGTAGCACACCATCGAAGCTTGCTAATTCTTCAGCGCGCAGAGGGTTGCGGAACAGGTCGCGGTGCATGACCTCCAGCGGAAGACGCGCGGAATTGGCGGCCGTGCGCAAGGCAAGCATTGCAGCGCGATCCGCCTCCGCAGCCACCAGCTTGCGGCCCTTGGCCAGAGGAATCGCAAAAGTACCCAGCCCTGCGAAAAGGTCCGCCACTTGCCCGCATTCGCCAAGCCATTCCAGCGCCGCACCCACCAGAGCGGTTTCGCCGTGGTCGGTCGCCTGCAGGAAAGCTCCAGCAGGATAAGCAACGGGGATTCCCCCGAGCGTTACCGTGACAGGTTCCGGCTCCCAAAAGCCCTCCGCCCCGTAGCCGTCGTCAAGCGTCAGGCGTGCGAGGCCATTTTCGCGGCAGAAATCGAGCAAATCCTCGGTCTGGTCGAGCCCATCGGGCATGAAGCCTTTCAAGGCGCAATCCACGCCCTGATCGACTCTGGTCAGCTCAATATCGATGGAATATTTGCCCTTGAGCGATGCGAAGTAGCGGCGCAGCGGTGCGAGCAGGGCAAAGAGTTCCGGCGCGAGAATATGGCATTCGGCCAGATCGACGACCTTGTGCGATCCTGCCGCGTTGAAGCCGATCAGCGGCCGACCCCCGCCATTTATCGCACGAAGGCTGGCACGGCGGCGGGAGTGCGGCGGAGACATCGCTGGTGGCGTGACCAGACGCGGCTCCAGTCCCTGACCCTCAGCCGCATGGGTAACACGGTTGCTGACGAATCCGGCGAGCGACTCCTCATCGCAATGCTGCAATTGGCAGCCGCCGCAAGTTCCAAAGTGGCGACATGGCGGCTCTGCATGGTGAGGGCCGTGCTCCAGCGAATTGTCGGCCAGCACGCGGTCTCCGGGCGCGGCGAAGGCCAGGTGCCGACCGCTCTGCGTGATACCATCGCCCTTTGCAGCGACGCGGATGATCTCTTCAATGTCACTCATAGGAATTGGCTGTAAGCCTCAGGAATATTTGTGATTAGGTCTGATGCCGAGAACACGGGTCCGGCACGGCACGCAGCTTCTGCGTGAAGCCAGCACCCTTGCTCTGCTGCCTTACGTGCACCAACGCCGGTCGCCAACCTACTGGCGATCAATCCGGCGAGTATGTCACCAGTTCCCGCCGTGCTGAGCCAGCTTGTCGCAGGTGGCATGATCGTGAGCGGAGTTCCTGCCGCAGCGATTAGTGTGTCAGGTCCCTTGGCAACCAGAACGCCTTCGATCCCCTCGGCCAATTCGTTAGCCTGCTCCTGACGGTCAAGCCCGACCGCCCCGAATGTGTTCGCCATAGCTTCAAGCTCTCCGGCGTGCGGAGTGGCGATGATCGGCCATTCACGGCCCTCGAGCATGGTCGGCTCCAGCAGGGCGAGCGCATCGGCATCACATACCGTCGGCAAGTCGCAAGCCAGCACCCAATCGAGCCGCGCCCTTGCCTCGGCACTGCGGCCAAGTCCCGGACCGACGAGGAAAGCATCAATCCGGTGATCGCGCACCAGTTCGAACAGCGATCCATGATCGACCACCAGATCGGGAGGACCACTGAGGCGATCATCGCCCTCGCCTGCAAATATCTTCACATACCCTGCTCCGCCATGCTGCGCGGCCTGAGCTGCGAGAATCGCCGCGCCCGGCATTTCGCCAGCGATAATGACCAGCAACCCGCGCGTGTATTTGTGTGCCGAGCGTTCGGGAGCAGAAAATGCCGGTGGGACAGAGAGGCGCGCCGCGCTCCGATCTGGTTGAATGCCAATGTCGACAAGGCGTTTTTCGCCCATGTGTTCCATCGATGGCATCAGCCAGTGGGCGAATTTCCATGCGCCCAGCGAGATCGTGAGATCGTATTGCGGCAGACCTTCATTCAACATCACGCCATTGTCGCTATCGACGCCGCTCGGCAGATCTATCGCAAAGCGATAGTGATGACTGGAAGCCATTTTCTGCAACAGCGGCAGCAGCCTGTCGTCCAACGGCCTGCAG
>DFBR01000176.1 GCA_002367375.1 Erythrobacter sp. UBA3075
TGCGTACCGCTCTCGCCATGGGTGCAGACCGCGCCATTCTGGTCGAAGCCGATGAAGGGGTTGCTTCGAAGACCGAACCGCTCGCCGTCGCCAAAATCCTCAAGGCCATCGCCGAGGAAGAAGGCGCTGGCATCGTGATGCTGGGCAAGCAGGCGATTGACGATGATTCCAACCAGACCGGACAGATGCTCGCCGCGCTGATGGGCCGCCCGCAAGGCACTTTCGCCAACGAAGTGGATATCGACGGCGATCATCTCAGCGTCACGCGCGAAGTCGATGGCGGTCTTGAAACGGTCAAGCTCTCGCTCCCCGCTATTGTCACCACCGACCTGCGCTTGAATGAACCGCGCTATGCTTCGCTGCCCAATATCATGAAGGCGAAGAAGAAGCCGCTCGATGTGAAATCGCCTGGCGATTACGGTGTCGATGTCACGCCGCGCATCACCATCACCAATGTCAGCGAACCGCCGGTGCGCCAGGCGGGTGAAATCGTCGAGGATGTCGACGCGCTGGTCGCCAAGCTCAAAGCCATGGGAGTCGCCTGATGACTGCTCTTGTTATTGCCGAACCGCATGGTGACATCGTCGCCGATGCCACGCTTGCTACTATCACTGCTGCCGCGAAGCTCGGCGGGCCCGTCCATGTATTGGTCATGGGTTCGCAGGCTGCTGCAGATGCTACGGCGCAGGTCGCGGGAGTGGAAAAGGTGCTCCACGCTGGCGACGATGCCTATGCCCACCAGCTGGCAGAGAATGTCGCACCGCTGATTGCTGGCCTTGCCGAGAATTATGACGCGGTGCTCGCGCCATCCACCACCACCGGCAAGAACGTGCTGCCGCGTGCTGCTGCGCTGCTCGACGTGATGCAAATTTCCGACATCATCAGCGTGGAAGGGCCCAAGACCTTCACCCGCCCGATCTATGCCGGCAACGCCATCGCAACGGTCGAAAGTAGCGATCCCAAACTGGTCATCACTGTACGGACCACCGCCTTCGACAAGGCCGAAGCCACCGGCGGCAGCGCCAGTGTTGAGGCCGCAAGCGGCGCGGGCGATGCGGGGCTTTCCAGCTTCGTGAAGCTTGATGCCGTAGAAAGCGACCGGCCCGAACTCACCAGCGCCGGGATCATCGTTTCAGGTGGCCGCGCGCTGAAGGACGGTCCGACGTTTGAACAATACATTACTCCGCTCGCTGATAAGCTCGGCGCTGCCATCGGCGCTTCGCGCGCTGCGGTGGATGCGGGTTATGTGCCCAACGATTACCAAGTCGGCCAGACCGGCAAGATCGTCGCGCCAGACCTCTACATCGCAATCGGTATTTCCGGTGCGATTCAGCATCTGGCAGGCATGAAGGATTCCAAGACGATCGTTGCGATCAACAAGGATCCCGACGCGCCGATCTTCCAGGTCGCCGATATCGGGCTGGTCGCAGACCTGTTCAACGCAGTGCCGGAACTGACCGAAAAACTGTGATTGCATAAACACTTGCCTGCCGCGCAGCCTGCGTTAGGTTGCGCGGCAGGGGAGTTGTCTTGTGAATTTTCGTTTCTTGCTTGCTGTGGCCGCCACATGGGTTGTGGCGCTGGCATCATCCGCGCCCGCCGCTGCACAAACCTATCCTGACATTGTTGAGCTTTCACCCGAAGCGGGTGCGCTGATCGCAGACGAAGCCTTTTATCTGCCACAATCAGATTGGCGGCTGAGGCGTTCAGATGCTGGCTGCTCCGTGCGGCGTGACTTTGCGCTGGGTGATGAGAGAATCACCTTCATCATGCGGCGGTTGCAGCCGGGTCTCCCTGTACAATATGCCCTATTCGGAACCGAATTCTCGGTCGATGAGCCAGTTGAGGCAGGCTTTATCCCCGGCAGCGGAATTGCCCGTTACACGCGTCTCGCGGAGGCCTCGATCGGGGGCCGGGACGGCTTTGTCTATGCGGGCCTGCCGTTTCCGGTGCCGCAAGGTGAAAGCCGCGCAAACGAAAGCTCGCTTACTCCAGAGGCGCAGTTTTATGTGATTCAGGGTGAAGAAAGCGATCCTATCGTTTTGCGAACCGGACCAATGGGCAATGTACTGAATATGCTGGCAGAATGCGCAATCGAAGGCCTTATCAATTTGGGTGTCGATATGCGGGGGCCAAATGCACCCGCTCAAAGCCCAAGACTGATGAATAATGATGAATTTCACGCCCGTCTCAGAGTGGCTTATCCGGGCGGAGCGGTCCGCGATGGGCGCCAGGGGCCAGTCCTTGTCCGCGCAATTGTGGGGCCAGATGGAACGGTGACGCATTGCCACATCGCAAGCTATCTCACCGCGCGCGTACTGCGCGAAGCAGCTTGCGAAACCATGCGCGAATATGGCGAATTTGAGCCCGCCCTCGATAACAATGGCGACCCCACGACAGGATACCACTTGCAGCGGATCATCTTTTACATCGACCGCGGTTACTAGGCAGCATCGCGCGCCATCAAATCGCGCAATTTCACGAGCGCTTCGGATTTGAGCTGATGAACACGCGGGACGCTCACTTCGAGCACCTGCGCGATTTCGGTCAGGTTCAA
>DFBR01000221.1:0-186 GCA_002367375.1 Erythrobacter sp. UBA3075
GAAATATCCTGCAATTGGATATCCATCACCACAAGGTTTGGCGAAAATACCCGGGCGCGTTCGATAGCAAGCTTGCCATCGGCCACTGGCTCCACCGAAAAGCCACCTGCCTGCAATACATCGCAGAAAAGTTTTCGGTTCAGATCGTTGTCCTCGACAACAAGGATTCTCTTCGTCATTGCGCCC
>DFBR01000221.1:330-4764 GCA_002367375.1 Erythrobacter sp. UBA3075
GCGCTGCTCTTGGTGATGTGTCCACCCACCGGGCGATCTTCGATTTCCTCGCCGCGCATGAACCGGATCTTGTGGGCGCAGCAGAAGCGCTTGAAGTGGAGCCCGAAGTTCTGATCGCCGCGCAACAGGAGTTGTCACGATGAGCCGCCCGCTGCTGGTCACTGATTGCGACGAGGTGCTGATCCATATGGTGCGCCATTTCCGCGACTGGCTCGATACCGAACATGACATCGCATTCTCGCTGGAGCGCAATCCCTTCCTGCAGGCGATGACCCGGCGGGGCCATGACGCGCCGATTGACGAGCGCGAAGTGTGGCAATTGCTCGGCGGCTTTTTCGATACGCAGATGGACAGTCAGCAGCCCATCACAGGTGCGCTGGAAGCTATCGCCGATTTGCAGCAGGATGCAGATGTCGTCGTGCTCACCAATTTGTCTGACGAGCGCAAAGAAGCGCGCACGTTGCAATTGCGCAAGCTGGGCATGGAGGTGCCGGTCTTCACCAATCAGGGGCCGAAAGGCGGCGCGCTGAAGCGGATTGTTGAGGATCACGGTGCAAGCCGCGTCGTCTTTATCGACGATATCGCCCAGCACCACGCCTCTGCCAAGGCCGAGATTCCGCATGTCCGGCGGCTGCATCTGTGCGGTGAACCGGCGATTGCTCCGCATGTCCCATGCGCGCACAATGCTGGCGATGCCGATGCGCGGATAGACAGTTGGGACATGGCTCTGCCATGGGTGCGCGACGCACTGCATTCGGGAGACTAAGATGAGTATTGACGCGAGACTGGCAGAACTCGGGATTTCCCTGCCAGAGGCCGCCGCCCCGGTTGCCTCCTATGTGCCGGTCGTTGTGACGGGAAATATTGCCCATGTTTCGGGCCAGCTTCCGTTTGTGGATGGCAATCTGGTGACAGGGCGGCTGGGTGACGATGTCTCGCTGGCAGATGGCCAGGCCGCCGCGCGCGCTTGCGGCCTCATGATCCTTGCGCAGTTGAAGAAAGCCGGGATTTCGCTCGACCGGGTGGAGCGGGTTGTGAAGCTGGGCGCCTTCGTCAATTCGACGAGCGATTACACCGACCAACCCAAGGTCGCCAATGGCGCGTCCGACCTGATGTTTGACGTGTTTGGCGAGGCCGGACGTCATGCCCGCGCCGCTGTAGGCGTGCCAGCATTGCCGCTGGGCGCAGCGGTGGAGGTTGATGCGGTGATCGCGCTGGCCGATGGCTAATGCGCCCGCTTGGCTGACCCGGCAGGCCTATGCCCATCGCGGCCTGCATGATGGCGATATTCCGGAAAATTCGCTTGCCGCATTTGCTGCCGCGATTGATCTGGGGCTGGGCATTGAATGCGACCTACGGGTTAGCGCGGAGGGGCGCGCCATGGTGTTCCACGATGCCGAGCTGGACCGTCTGACCGGGCGCGCGGGAGTGGTATCTGGTCTGACAGTCGGCGAGCTGACCGGATTTACGCTTGGTCAGAGCGGCGAGCACATTCCTACGTTGCGCGACATGCTGGAGTTGGTGGCGGGCCGCGTGCCGCTGTTGCTTGAACTCAAGACCGATCGGCGCGAGAGCGTCCACAAACTGTGCCGCGCGGTGCGCCGCGATGTCGAAGGCTATACCGGCGAAGTTGCCGTGATGAGCTTTGATCCGCGTATTGGCGATTGGTTTCGCAGGCGTATGCCGAGCTTGCCGCGCGGGCTGGTGATCACCGAAGAAGATGCGCGCACCCTATCGGGGGCAGCCAAGCGGTGGCTATCACTGTGGCACGCTCGACCGGACTTTCTCGCCTATGATATTCGCGATTTGCCCAGTCGCTTTGCCTCACGCCAGGCGCGCGCGGGATTGCCGCTTTTAACATGGACAGTTCGCAGCGCTGCACTTTTTGATACGGCGATGGAATGCGGCGCGGTGCCGATTCTTGAAGGCGCGGGGGTGGCGGCGTGGGAGCAAGCTTCCTAGATTGACCTGATGGCCGAAGCCGAGCTGACTGCACGCATCTATCCGTCTGTAGGCGACATCCCAAAGGCGGATTGGGATCGGCTGGCGGGCGGCGCTAACCCCTTTATCTCACATGATTTTCTAACAATTCTGGAAGAATCAGGCAGTGTCGGGCCGGGCACGGGGTGGCGAAGCGCACCATTGATTCTGGAAGACGGCGCGGGTCACCTGCTTGGCGCGATGCCGAGCTATCTCAAGCAGCATAGCCAAGGCGAATATGTCTTCGATCATGCTTGGGCTGATGCCTACCATCAGGCTGGCGGAGCCTATTATCCCAAGCTGCAAATCAGCGCGCCTTTCACGCCCGCTACCGGCCCACGCCTGTTGCTGGAAGACCCGGCACATGCACAGCCACTGCTGCGCGCGGCTGAGCAGCTCATCGCCACCAATGGCTGGTCGAGCGCTCATGCAACCTTCGTGGAGCCAGAGCAGATTTCCTTGTTTGAGGCGGCTGGATGGCTGAGGCGCGAGGACATTCAGTTCCATTGGAGCAATCGCGGTTACGCCAGTTTTGAGGATTTCCTCGCCACGCTCACCTCGCGCAAGCGCAAGGATTTGCGCAAGGAGCGACGCGCGGCGAATGACGGGGTTTCGATCAAAGTGCTGGGCGGCGTTGATGTCCGGCCTGAGCATTGGGATGCCTTCTGGCTGTTCTATCAGGATACCGGTGCGCGCAAATGGGGCACGCCTTATCTGACGCGCGAAGCCTTTGATATGTTTGGTGAGCGGATGGGTGACAGCATCTTGCTGTTGCTGGCCTATGACAATGATTTGCCGATAGCAGGCGCGCTCAATTTCATCGGCGAAGATGCGCTCTACGGGCGCTATTGGGGCTGCCTGGCGGACAAGCCCTTCCTGCATTTTGAGCTATGCTATTACCGCGCCATCGATGCGGCGCTAGAGCGGGGCCTGAAGCGGGTTGAGGCGGGCGCGCAGGGCGGCCACAAGATGGCGCGCGGATATGAACCTGTGGCGACCACATCAATGCACTATATTCTCGACCCCGGCTTCCGCTCGGCCGTGTCAGATTTCCTTGAAGCTGAGCGGCGCGGTGTCGCGATGGATCGTCAGCATCTGGCGCGGCGTATGCCGTTTCGCCAAAACTGATCTAGCAGCCGTTCAGGCCGCGCGGGCCATGCCTTCACGCAGCCATTCGCGGGCGCGGCGCTGGGCTTCGCAAATGTCGCGGGCGGTCATTTCATCAGAAATGTCGGCGCGGCACCAGCTGGCAGCTTCATGGCCCTTGGAGGCAGCGAGGTTGAACCATTTGTGCGCTTCTATCAGATCACAATTGACCCCGTGGCTTCCGGTGGAGAAGGCCACGCCGAGATCATAATAGGCGTTGATGTCCCCCTCGGCAGCTGCAGCAAGGCAGCGTGCCACCAGCATGTCGTCCCCGCTCGTATCGGCAGCTTCAACTTTGGCAAATGTTTCGATCTTGGCGAGTTCCATGATCGTGTGTCCCCTGTTTTTGGCCCGGTCATCAATAGCCCGGCCTTGTGAGAACCATTGTTTTGACTAACGTGGTCAAGAATTGGTTAACGCGGCGCGCGATTTGTTTATCTTTGCCTGCCGAAGCCCCCCTCAAACCCGGCGAAACCATGGATTGCGCACCGGCTTCGGACTTCTCCCAGATTGCCGCTTGTGTGCATACGGCCCGACCCTTATAGGCCCGCGAAACCACGCGGCCTTTGCTGCGCGCATTTACAGACCCGAAAAACCGGGCGGGCGCAGCAGCAGCAGGAAAGGCCGACTGGAAGGGATACCGGAGTACCTGATGGCCACTGCCACATTTGACGATATCGACATACTGACGAAGGCGAAGCGGGCCCTGCCGCGAGATTACGCCCCGACAGATGACGAAGAATATATGTCAGCCAAGCAGCTCAACTATTTCCGCGTGCTGTTGTTGGAGTGGAAGAAATCGGTAGTCGAGGCTTCCGAAGGCACCTTGCAGAATCTGCAGAAGGGCCCAATCCGCGAGCCGGACCTCAATGATCGCGCGTCGAGCGAAACCGACTGGGGCATTGAACTGCGCACCCGCGACCGCCAGCGCAAACTGATTGCCAAGATCGATTCAGCCCTGCGCCGGATTGATGAAGGTGACTATGGCTGGTGCGAAAAGATCGGCGATCCCATTGGCATTAATCGCCTGATTGCCCGTCCAATTGCAACGATGACCGTGGAGGCGCAGGCGGCGCATGAACGGCGCGAGAAGATTTCGCGCGACGACTGACCCGGATTGGGACAGTTTTACACGGCTTGGCCGGAGTTAACTCATGGTTAGCCTGTGACCACGCATTGCCAAGCCTCACAAACGCGCGGACCAGTGGCCAGAGACACCTCTTTGCTACATGGTGCGGCGAGGCAAGCAGTGAGGACAGAGTTGAGCACGATGAGCAACGTCGATACCCGCCAGGTCGGCCGTGACAG
>DFBR01000221.1:4867-8586 GCA_002367375.1 Erythrobacter sp. UBA3075
TGGCAGCGTGGCCTGGAAGCAGGGCAACCGTTTTGGCATTGCCTTCGCCGAGGAAATCGACCCCAAAATCGCGCGCGCACCGATCGACAGCAAGGTCGATCATCTGGTCGGAGATTTCGAAAAGCGCGGCCCGCGCCTCAACCGTCGCGCGAAAGATCGCTCTCTGCGCAAGCTATAAAACTGCGCGAATATACTGCACGCCAATTTCCGCCGCACCCGCTGACAATTACTGGCAGTTGAAGCCTGCTGCGGCTCGGCCTATCGCTGCATGATGACAGGCGTCACTTGCATCTTGAGATTTCGCTTCCTGGCGCTCGCACTGGGCGCCTCGCTTCTCGGCGGATGCGACAGTGGTAATGATGGCACGCTTGATGTCGCGCTGATCGGCACGACCGAAGCGGTCTTTACGGACAGCCTGCGCTTGTCGACCGGAGCGCAATATGTGCGCGCTGCCACCGATTCCGGACTGGTCGCGCTCAACCAGCAGGGTGAAGTCGTCCCCGCGCTGGCAGAGACGTGGTTGCCGACCGATGATGGACTCAGCTTCATTTTCCGATTGCGCATTGGCGAATGGCCAGACGGTAGCACCATGACCGGCGAAAGCGCGCGCGCCGCGCTGGTGGATGCGATTGATCGGCTGGAAGGGACCTCACTGGCGCAGGACCTTGCCGTCATAGAAGAAGTGCGGGCCATGGGCGAAAGGGTGATCGAAATACGTCTCGCCACACCCGAACCATACCTGCTGCAATTGCTCGCCCAGCCCGAACTGGCCTTGCGCCGGGAAGGCGGCGGCACGGGGGCGATGGTACTGATTTCGGGCGAACCTCCCGAAGGCGGTCAGGCCGAAGACGGGGCGCAAGGCGGACCTATCCGGCTCAATTTCAAGCCGCCGCTTGAACGCGGATTGCCCGCGCGCGAGGATTGGGAGGAGGATGTTCGGCAGATCGAACTGGACGTGGTCAGTGCAGCCGATGCGATCAACCTGTTCGATGCGGGCGAAGTTGAATTGGTGCTGGGCGGCGATCTCGGCAGCTTGCCGCTGGTCGAGACCGGGCCTCTTGCAACGGGCACTTTGCGAGTCGATTCCGCCATTGGGCTGTTCGGCCTGCAAGTGCGCGATGATAGCGGTATTTTGAGAAATGCGGGTTTGCGCGAAGGCATAGCCATGGCGATTGATCGGGCGGAACTGTTGTCACTTTACAATGTTGGCGGCTGGGCGCCCACCACGCGCCCGGTGGCACCCGACTTGCCCGGTGATCCGGGGCTGGTGGCAGAGCGCTGGGAGGATGTGGCGCTGGAGGATCGGCGATCCGAAGCCGCTGCCCGGGTCAGCGAATGGCGCCGCCAGTTCGACGAAGATGATTTGACGCAGCCAGTTGCAATGTCGCTGTTCCTTGATGAGGGGCCGGGCTGGGACCTCTTGCTGGAAAACCTTGCTGGCCAATTGGCAGCTATCGACATTCGGTTGGAGCGCGCTGCAACGCCAGCCGAAGCGGAATTGGTTGTGATCGACCGCGTGGCCCGCTTTCCCGCATCGCACTGGTTTCTGAACCAGTTCAATTGTTCCTTGCGCCGAGGCCTGTGCAGCGAAGCGGTCGATGCCCTTGTGGCCGAAGCCTTGGCGCAATCCGATCCCGCAGCTCGCGCCACAATACTGGCACAGGCGGAGGCTGAGTTGACGTTGGAAAATATCTATATTCCAATTGGTTCGCCGCTGCGCTGGTCGCTCTTGCGCGGCAGTGTGGATGGCTTTGAACCCAACGCATATGCCTTCCATCCCTTGCCGCCGCTGGCCCAAATCCCCAGATAGGTGGCGAGGAGAGCTGCCAATATGGCCGAAATTTACACGCCTGTTCCCATCCAGCCTGACCCGGTTCGGCCTGATCCCATGCGTCCCGAAGCGGTGGGCATCGACTTGCCGCTGGGCAATGATGTGCATTCGATCCGCCGCCGGATCGAAGCGATGGAAATCGTGCTTGAACGCAGTTTCGTGATCCCCGGCATCAACCGGCCCGTAGGCCTCGATTCCATCATCGGCTTGGTCCCGGTTGTGGGCGACATCATCGCCATGGGCATGGGTGCCTATATCGTGTGGGAAGCGCGCAATCTGAACCTGCCCAAATGGAAATTGCTGCGCATGGCCAGCAATGTCGCTTTCGACACTGCCGTGGGCGCGGTGCCGGTTGTGGGCGATGTGTTCGACTTTCTGTTCAGGTCCAACACCCGCAATTTGCGGATCGTGAAAAAGCATCTCGACAAGCATCACCCGGAAAGCCGGATCATCGAGCAGTAGAGCGCTTCCGGTTTCAATCGTGACTTCTCTGGCCTAAGGCTTGCGCCTATGGCCCAAAGCGACGTCACCTATTCATCCTATCTCGATCTCGACCGCATCCTTTCGGCGCAGCACACCACGTCCGATGCGCATGACGAATTTCTTTTCATCATCGTCCATCAGGCGAGCGAGCTGTGGCTCAAGCTGTGCCTGCACGAATTGGAAGCCGCGCGTGAGCTGGTGATTGCGGATGATCTTGATCCGGCGTTCAAAATGCTGGCGCGCGTGGCCCGGGCGCAAGAGCAGCTGATCGCCAGTTGGAACGTGCTCTCTACGATGACACCGCATGATTATTCGCTGATCCGTCCGCATCTGGGCGGGTCGAGCGGGTTTCAGTCGGCGCAATATCGTCTGATGGAATTCATCCTTGGCGGACGCAATCCCGATATGGTGACGATGCATGAAGCGACGCCCGATGTGGCGGCGAAATTGCATGCTGAACTCGCCCGGCCAAGCCTTTATGGTGAAGTGCTGAGACTGCTTCGGCGGCGCGGTTTCGCCATTCCCGACGGAATGGTGGAGGCTGAATTTGGCGGCCCGCATGAGGCGATCACCGAAGTTACCGAGGCGTGGGCGCAGGTTTATCGCGACCCCAAGACCCATTGGGATCTGTATGAATTGGCGGAAAAACTGGTCGATCTGGAATATCATTTCCAGCGCTGGCGCTTTGGCCACCTCAAGACGGTGGAGCGGATCATCGGCTTCAAGCGCGGCACCGGCGGGACGGCGGGTGTGCCTTATCTCGAAAGCGTTCTGAAACAGGGCTTCTTCCCCGAATTGCTCGCGGTAAGGACCGAGATTTGAGTGCTCTTTTGGAGCAGGCGGCCCAATTGGACGCCGCCGATCCGCTGGCAAGGTGGCGCGGCGAATTCCTGCTCGATGACGCGGTGGCCTATCTTGATGGCAATTCGCTTGGCGCGCTGCCCAAATCGGTGCCAGCGCGGGTGGAGGAGGTGGTGCGTCAGGAATGGGGCGAGGGCCTGATTTCCAGCTGGAACGATGCGAGCTGGATCAATTTGCCGCAAAGGGTCGGCGCGAAAATCGCTCCGCTGATTGGCGCGCAAGCTCACGAGGTGATCGCGGCTGACACCACCTCGATCAATCTGTTCAAACTGATCTCAGCGGCGCTGGCGATGCGTCCGGGCCGCAAGCAGGTGCTCAGCGAACCGGGCAATTTCCCGTCCGACCTCTATATGATCGAAGGACTGGAATCGCAGGGCCTGGCCGAGCGGCGACTGGCCGAACGCGGCGATATAGAGGCGGCGCTGGACGAAAACGTTGCGCTGCTGCTGCTCACCCATGTGCATTACAAGACCGGCGAGATGTTCGACATGGCGCGCCTCACCAAGGCGGCGCATGATGTGGGTGCGCTGGTGCTGTGGGACTT
>DFBR01000221.1:8617-9175 GCA_002367375.1 Erythrobacter sp. UBA3075
AACGGCGGCCCCGGCGCGCCCGCCTTCGCCTATGCCGCCGAGAGGCATCACGCAGGCCTGACGCAGCCGCTCAGCGGGTGGATGGGCCACAAGGCACCCTTTGCCTTCGTCGACGATTATCAACCTGCAAAAGGCGTCGACCGCTTGCTGTGTAGCACGCCCTCCATAATCGCGATGAGCGCGCTTGAACTGGGCGTCGATTTGATCGCCAGCATTGGCATGGCGCCGCTGGTCGAGAAATCTCGCGCCCTATCCGAATTTACCCGCGCGGCGATGGCACAGCACGTCCCCGAACTGCCCTGCGTCAGCCCCGCCGACCCGGATGAGCGCGGGAGCCAGCTCTCATTCCGTCATGAACATTCCTACGAACTGAGCCAGGCCCTGATCGCCCGCAAAGTCATCGGAGATTTCCGCGCACCCGATGTGCTGCGGGTCGGCTTCGCCCCTGCCTACGTCCGCTACGCCGACTGCGCGCGGCTGGTGAGCGAGCTGCGCGATATCCTCGACAGTGGGGAGTGGCGGAAGGCTGAGTATGCTGAGCGCGGGGCGGTGACTTGA
>DFBR01000139.1:0-1730 GCA_002367375.1 Erythrobacter sp. UBA3075
TGGAGTATCAGGAAGAGGAAGATATGAGCTTCGCCTTTTCGCGAAGTTCGTATTTTTGGATCTTTCCTGTAGCGGTTTTTGGAAGTTCCTGAATAGTGACTCGGGTAGGGCATTGGAAATGCGTCAGATGTTCTCGACAGAAGGCTATAATTTCGTCGGGGTCAGCACTTTTATCTGCCACAGTTTCGATGAAGGCATGTGGCGTTTCCCCCCATTTTTCATGGGGAGCGGCCACTACTGCCGCTGCGGATACTACGGGATGTTTATAGAGAACCTCTTCTATCTCGATGCTTGATATATTCTCCCCTCCGGAGATAATTATATCTTTCGAGCGATCTTTGATCTCGACGTAGCCGCCTGGGTGCCAGACGGCCAGATCGCCGCTGTGGAAGTAACCGCCAGAGAGCGCAGCTTCTGTTGCTTCTTGGTTTTTATAATAGCCGGTCATTACCACATTACCTCGAAACATGACCTCTCCGATTGTTTCACCGTCCTGAGGCACCGGCACCATTGTGTCGGGATCCAGCACGGCTATCTCCTCCACAACCGGGTAGCCCACGCCTTGTCGCGCCATCAGTGTGGCCTGATCGTCTTCCGATAAAGCGTTCCATTCCGGGTGCCATGCACAGACCGCACACGGCCCATAAACTTCGGTCAGCCCGTATGTATGCGTGATATCGAAGCCGGCCGCGCTTGCCTTTGCCAACAAAGTTGAAGGGGGTGCAGCACCTGCCGTCATAATCGAAAGCGGCGCCCGGTCTGCGGTGATCGCTTGTGCCGCATCCACCAGCATTCGGACGACGATCGGCGCACCGCACAAATGGGTTACCTTGTGCCTGTCAATCAGATCGTGAAGCACGTGCGGATCGACACCGCGAACGCAGACATTGACCCCGGCCTGCAACGCGATTGTCCACGGAAAGCACCAGCCGTTGCAATGAAACAGAGGAAGCGACCAGAGGTAAACGCAGAAGCGCGGCATCTCCCACGCGAGGGAATTGCCCACTGCGTTTAGATATGCCCCCCGATGATGTAGTAGTACGCCCTTCGGATCACCTGTTGTGCCAGAGGTGTAGTTAAGTGCGATGGGGTCAAGCTCGTCCAAATCGGGTTGGGGAATGTGGGTGCCGGCCTCGCTTAGGAAATCTTCGTAGGTCAAATGCGCAAAGGGTGGCTTGCCGCCGCTCGCGGCGTCCTCGATGTCGACCACCAGCAGTTTGCGCGCGCATTTGGCAATCGCTTCACCGGCAACCTTTGCATAATGCCTGTCGACCAGGAAAACGCGCGTTTCTGCATGGTCCAAGATGAACGCAATTGAATTCGGGTCGAGTCGCGTATTGATGGCGTTGATGACGCCGCCCGCCTCCGGAATCCCGAAACTAGCCTCGAGCAAAGCGGGAATATTGTCCGCCAAAATCGAAACTTTCTCACCCTTTTTCAAGCCTGCACCAGCCAGCGCCGCAGCAAGATTGTGGCAGCGGTCTGCAAATTGCGCCCAAGTCCAGCTACGTTCTTCAAAAATTACCGCAACACGATGGCCGTAGACCTGCGCCGTGCGTTGCAACAAACTCAAGGGCGTCAATGGTGAAAAATTGGCCTGCTGGCCAATATGGCCAGTACTCTCGCTACCCTTCATGAAACCTAACTCCAAAAAAATCTGGCAACAGAAACTGTAGTGTTGCGAAATACATGGTCTGATAATTTCGTCTACTCATTACAAGTAGCCTCGA
>DFBR01000139.1:1877-5972 GCA_002367375.1 Erythrobacter sp. UBA3075
AGGCGCGCAATAATGGGCAGGAGATACAAAGTGTTAGATGATTCCCAGCCATCCGAAGGAATCCGCTTCGAAGAATTAATCTTTAACGATCGCGTGCATTCATCTCTTTACACCGACGACGCGGTCTTTGAGGCTGAGATGACCGAAATCTTCCGCAATGGATGGGTCTTCATTTGTCATGATTCCGAAATTCCCAAGGCGGGCGATTTTGTTAGGCGTAATGTAGGACGTGACCCGGCTTTCGCTGTCCGCGCCCGCGATGGTGAGATTTCCGTCATCGTCAATCGTTGTGCGCATCGAGGCAATATCATCTGCCAAGAGGATCGCGGGAACGCCAAGGCTTTTGTCTGTCAGTATCATGGCTGGGCCTATGATACTAAGGGCGGGCTTGTTGATGTCCCGTATCCCGCTGGATTCAAGGGCGATTTCTCTTGCCACGGTCTGGAGCGCCTCGCAAAGGTTGATAGCTATCAAGGATTTGTGTTTGCGAGCTTTAATCCAGCCGTGCCGTCGTTGCTGGACCATCTTGGCCGAGCAACAGAATTGATAGACCGTGCCGTCGAGATGTCTCCGGTCGGCCGGATCAACCTATCGGGCGGCTGGATCCACCATCAATTGAATTGCAATTGGAAGATGCTTCCGGAAAATGACACGGATGGCTACCATGTGAACTTTGTCCATCCATCCTTCGCGCAAGCTATCCGATCAAACTATGACGAAGCAGTCCTGCAGGATGAGGAAAGCCTTAAATCTGAAGCAAAAGATTGGGGCAATGGCCATACTGAGCTAAGCTTTGCACCGTCATATTCAAGGCCGCTTGAATGGTTTGGCTGTGCGGAAGAGAGGTATCCTTCCTACACCAAGGCTATCAAAGAGGCGTACGGTCCCGAGAAGGGCGATCGAATCTTGCTTGATGGGCCACCGCATGCGGTAATCTTCCCTAACCTGTTTCTGGGAGAAATGAACATCGTTCGATTTGAGCCTGTTGCGCCGGGAATATGTCTCCATATCCACACGCCAATGTATCTTGAAGGCGTGGATGACGATGTGAATCAACGTATCTTGCGCCAATCCGAAGGGGCGCTTGGGCCGACCGCGTTTCTGCTTGCGGATGACAGCGTGATTGCCGAGCGGACGCAGATGGCCTTGGCCGGAAAAGGTGGCTGGCTGGATATCAGTCGCGGTTCCCAAAGAGAAGTTACTGACGAAAGCGGCGTTGTTGTGGGCCATCTGACAGATGAGACTTCAAATCGTGGATTCTGGAATCACTACAAAAAGGTAATGCAGAGTTCTGTGCAAAGTACTCCAGATGCTGTTTCTGCCTAGGATCGAAACCATCGGATAATCTAGCAGAAAGTCCGATCAACTTTGGCCTCCCAAGTGAGAAGGTTGCAAAAATGATTACAATAGATGAACGTCTGCTGGTTGAAGAATTCTTGTTCAAAGAAGCACGGCTCGCTGATGAATCCTGCTATTCTGAATGGGAGGCCCTGCTAGAAGATGATATGCATTACTGGGTTCCTGCGGAAGCGGGGCAGGAACCTGATGATAGGCGAGTTTCGATCCTGAACGACAATCGCACCAGGTTGGCCACGCGTATCCGCCAGCTAAATACCGGGGTGCGACACGCGCAAGTTCCGCCTTCTCGTATGCGCAGGCTCATTTCGAATATTGAAATCGAGGCGATTGCTGAAGGAGAGTATCAAGTTCGTTCGAACGTGGTTCTCTATGAATATCGCATTCAGGCCAACAAGGAAATGGTAGTTTGGCCCGCGCGTGTCGAACACAAGCTTCGAATGCGCGATGGCGCGTTGAAAATGTATAGCAAACACATCCACTTGCTCAGTTCTGAAGGGCCGGTGCGGGGCCTTTCATTTATTATCTAGACTTTTAATATTTGGTTTGCGCGAAGTAGTCTTACGGAGCTTGGCTTGTCAAAAGTGAACACAGTAAGAAAGCGCGTGGCTAAGGCCGCAATCACGGGGATGGGCCAAAGTACTTTTTCCCGCGAACCGGGCTCGTCGCCCCGAGCGCTTGCACTACAAGCGTGCATCGCAGCGTTGGCTGACAGGTCGGCCACGGTGGACATGATTGACGGACTTCTCTTGAACAGAAGTCCGATCGAACCAAGTGAAGTGCTTCCACTGCACTTAAAGCGCGATCTGGGCCTTGGCGATCTGTCGTTACTGGCCAGTATCGAGGCGGAAGGCAGTTCGGCTGTACAGATGATCCAGTACGCTACGCTGGTCATTGAGGCTGGTGGAGCCAGTAATGTGTTGTGCGTGTTTGCGGATGCGCCCGTCCGCAGAGCGGGGGCAGGCAAAACCTATTCTGGATCGATGGATCTGACGGGCCTGTCAGGCTGGGATGCGTGTAACGGTCTGCTAGGTTCGGTCGGAGCATTCGCAATGTCTGCGCAGCGCTACTTTCATGTCTATGGTGCTGATAGTCGGGATCTCTATGCCGTGGCTGCTGCGGAAAGGGCGTGGGGTTCTCTTAACGAGAAGGCCTTTTTGCGTGACCCGCTGGAAGAGGATGCTTATTTCAATTCTCGCTGGATTGTCGAACCGTTAAGGCTTTTCGATTGTGCTTATCCGATAAACGGCGCAATTGCCGTTATCGTCAGTTCCTTGGATGAGGTGGATAATTGCCCGAAGCCACCAGCCTATCTGCATGCATTCGGGCAGGGGCACTCCGGAGCGCGTCATTTTGCAGGGCATGATCCTGAGACGCAGACTGGGGCGGAAATCGCGTCTGCAAAATTGCTTGAGGCGATTGGCGGCACCCCCGCGCTGTTCGACTATTGCGAACTGTACAGTCCATTTACCATCACGTCGTTCCTAGCACTTGAGGGCTATGGACTTTGTCTGCCTGGCGAAGCACCAGACCTCGTTAACAGCGGCGCGACAAAGCCGGGTGGAGCGCTTCCCGTAAATACGGGAGGTGGCCATCTTTCTTCCTATTATCTTCAGGGCATGACGCCGGTTCATGAAGCCGTAATTCAAGCCCGTGGCGAGGGCGGAGCTCGTCAGGTGCCCAAGAATGATATTGGGCTTGTGACTGGTTTTGGCGGAAGGATGGAATACCATTCCGCAATGACCATTAGCCCGCATAGGGAGCTATGAAGATGCCGCGCGACGAAAGCGCCAATTCAATTGCGGACGACGACCCGTTTTCAGGCAAGATCCGCCAGCTCGCGGAGACCGGTCTGCTTTGTTGCCTGCAATGTTCGAACAGTTGCGGCATCGTTGATTATGCAGCGCGGATATGCCCGAAATGTGCTGGTCCGCTTGAAATAGTAGAAACCAAGGGAGCCGGGGAGATATACTCTTTCGTTGTATATCACACAAAGTACGCCCCCGAATTGGACCCACCCTATACAACTATTTTTGTAGAACTTGAGGAGGGCTGTAGGCTTTCAGCACTCTTAGAAGATAACGGTTCGGGTCCACCTTCCATCGGGGACCCGGTGAAATTTCAAAGAAGTCAAAACGGAAAAATTTGGTTTAGCCTAAATTGAAATTGAATAAAAAATAGAGAGCGAATTAATCGCTCATTTCAGTAAAAAGCACGAGGATGTCATGGACAAATTACTAAAGGCAGGAGATCAAATCCGGAAGGTGCTTAAACACGATTCTCTAGAGCAAGATGCTGACCAAGGCTCGAGCGTTCAGATATTACCGCGGGATTTGGTAAGGCGAACCGGAAACAATAATCCGCACAGAACCGCCTATGTCTGCGGAGATCGAGAGGCAACGTGGGGGCAAATGCATTCCCGTTCAGATAGCATAGCAGCCGCCATGCTTTCGCTTGGGTGTCGCGTCGGAGAGGCGGCTGCCATAATCGCTCCAGAATGCATCGAGGTTTACGAACATTTCTTCGCCTGTATGAAAACGGGTGCAATCCGGGTGGGAATAAATCGCAGATTTACTCCGGCCGAAATGACCCACGTAATTCGAGACTCCGAAGCAAAATATTTCTTTGTCCATTCTTCTTGCGCCGATCAGATAGAGCGTATTAGCGAAGTTCTCGATGAACTCGACATTAGCGTAATCGGTTTTGGTGGCGCCCACGATTTTGAGAACGACCTTGAAG
>DFBR01000139.1:5983-14846 GCA_002367375.1 Erythrobacter sp. UBA3075
CCATTGTTCTATAGCTATACATCGGGAACAACTGGTGTGCCAAAGGGCGCCGTGCTGACCCACGGCGCGGTGACTGTCACAATACTTCATGCGCTGGTGGAGTTCGGCTTCGTTCGCGATGACCGTTTCTTTCTTCCGACCGGAAATGCCTGGGTCGCAGTGGTTCTCGCTTTTCTTGGGCTTGGCAACGGAATGACTCATATCATCGCAGATGGCGATTATGATCGTGCTACCTTTTTCGATATTGTGGAAGAGAAGTCGGCCACCGTATTCCTTCTTGCTCCGACAATGCTGAAATGGGCGCTTGAGGACAACAAAACGAAACCTTTCAATCTGTCCTCTGTCCGATTGATTGTATATGGCTCTTCTCCTGCTTCGCCGCACCTTATCCGCAGCGTCCACGAGACTTTCGGTAAAGACATGATGAATGTCTATGCTCTTACAGAAACAACTTGGGGCGGGGTCTCCTTCCTTTCTCCCGATGACCATAGGCGTGGTCTCAACGAAAAGCCGGAGTTGCTCTCTTCGGTCGGGCGAATTGCATCCCACTTCGAGATTTCAATTCGAGATGAAGACGGGCAGCCGGTGGCTGTTGGGGAGCCAGGGGAGGTTTGGCTTCGCGGGCCGACAGTCATGACTGAATATCTGAATCTCCCGGAGCAAACGCAAGAAGTGCAGAGAGACGGCTGGCTGCGCACCAATGATATCGGCTTCCTCGATAAAGAAGGTTATTTATACCTTCTGGATCGCCAGAAGTTTCTCATAATTTCCGGAGGAGTGAATGTCTTTCCCGCTTCTGTCGAGGAAGTGATCGTTAAACATCCCGGCGTCGCGGATATTTGCGTTGTAGGATTGCCTCACCCTGAATGGGGCGAGGCTGTGGTCGCAGTGGCCCATCGCGCCGATTCCCACCCAGAGCTGAACCAGGCTGATTTGATCGAGTTTTGCCAGGACAAGCTCAACCGTCCGTCGGTGCCGAAGCACATCGTCTTCACCCAAGAAAATTTTCCGCTGACCGCAAATTTCAAGGTGCGGAAAAACGATGTTCGCAATCTCCTGATGTCGAGGCCGCAGGATATACCATGGGACCTAACAGAGTGAATTAGCTCGGCAAGCCGAAGGGTTGCGTTGCCGCTTCCCGAATGGATTGCACTGTCAGTAATAGTAAAGGATCGGCTCTAAATCATGGAGAACGCAAACACAGAAGCTGCGCGCGCGGAAGTGGGCAAAACGTTGGAGGTAGGAGGCTGCTCGACGAATTATCACGATGTCGGTGAAGGGCCGCCAGTTCTTCTTGTCCATGGTTCGGGGCCTGGTGTCACCGCTTGGGCAAACTGGCGTCTGAATATTCCGGCCCTTTCCCAGAATTTTCGCGTCATCGCTCCCGACATGTTTGGTTTTGGCTATTCTGACAGCAAGGGGCGTATCCAGGATAAGCAGGTCTGGGTCGATCAGTTGGCCTCCCTTCTTGATGCGTTGAGTATCGACAAGCTTTCCATGGTTGGAAATTCGTTTGGTGGGGGGATCACCCTGGCATTTATGATCGCCCATCCTGATCGGGTCGATCGCGCAGTTCTGATGGGGCCGGCAGGTTTGAACTTCCCAATCACCCCGGCGCTCGACAAGGTCTGGGGTTACGAACCGTCGATTGAAGCGATGAGAGATTCTCTCAAATATCTCGCTTGGGACCATACTCGCCTGACCGACGACCTCATTCAGTCGCGCTACGAGGCCAGCATTCGCCCAGGTATGCTGGAGCCCTATCGCGCGACATTTGGTGGCGAAGATCGCCAGAGCAATGTCGCCATGCTTGCCAGTCGCGAAGAGGACATCGGGAAGATTGAGCACGAGACCCTCATTCTTCAGGGAATCGCCGATCAGGTAATACCGATGGACTCAACCGTGCGCTTGGCCGGTATGATGAAGCGAGCAGATCTTCATCTGTTCTCGGAATGTGGCCATTGGGTCCAGATTGAACGTTTGGCGAGCTTCAATCGGATGGTCACAGAATTCTTCAAGCATGGCCTCAAGGCCTAATAGAGAGGAGATTAGTCATGGCTTTAACCGGAGTTATTCGGCCCGGATACGTACAGTTGAGGGTTCTGGATCTCGATGAGGCGATCGAGCATTATCGGGATCGTATCGGCCTTAATCTCGTGTCACGGGAGGGGGACCGCGTGTTCTTCCAGGCATTTGATGAATTCGACCGGCACAGTATCATCCTGCGCGAGGCCGACCATCCGGGCATGGATGTTATGGGCTTCAAGGTTGCTGCGGACTCTGATCTCGATCACTTCGCGCAGCGCCTGAGCGATGCTGGTGTAGACACGGAAATGGTCCCGGCCGGCGAAGATCCTGGCATTGGTCGAAAGATCCGATTCAAACTCCCGACGCAACATGTTCTCGAACTATATAGCGACATGGAACTGTCGAAGACTGGTCCTGCAATCCGCGATCCGGATGTGTGGGTGGTTGAGCCGCGGGGCATGCGCGTGACCCGGTTCGATCACTGCGCACTCAATGGGGTGGACATTTCGGCTTCCGCCAAGATTTTGGTCGATGCACTTGATTTCTCGATCACGGAGGAGTTGGTCGATGAGGAGAGCGGGGGCCGCTTGGCAATCTTCCTTAGCTGTAGCAACAAGGCGCACGATGTCGCTTTCCTCGGCGCTGCGGAAGATGGCAGAATACACCATACGTCTTTTAACCTCGAATCGTGGCACGACGTGGGCCACGCGGCTGACATCATCAGCCGCTACGATATTTCACTCGATATCGGCCCGACGCGCCACGGCATCACCCGCGGCCAGACAATCTACTTCTTCGACCCGTCGGGCAACCGCAACGAAACCTTCAGCGGCGGGTACTTCTATTACCCCGACAATCCTCGGCGCACGTGGCAGGCCGAAAATGCCGGGAAGGCGGTCTTCTACTATGAAAAGGCACTCAATGATCGCTTCATGACGGTCAATACCTGATCATGGAGGGCCTAATTTCGATCCGAACAGTCGGTCACGAACTGGCACTTTCGGCGGCGGCAGCCGCTGTTGCCAGGGGTGTGGACATGGGCTGTCCGGTGGTTGCTGCCGTGGTTGGCATCAGGGGCGATTTGATCGCTTTTGTGCGTGCCAACTGCTCTCCTCCACCTTCGGCGAAGATCGCACAGGACAAGGCTTACAGCGCCGCCAGCTTTCAGATTCCTACGCCAGACTTTTACGCGGCGGTTTCGAGCAATCCAGCGCTGCGCGACGGGATTGCTGAACAGCCGGGGATCGCAATGTTTGCCGGTGGGCTGCCGATCGAGATCAACGGAGAGTGCGTCGGTGCGATCGGTGTTTCAGGCGGATCTGAAAAGCAGGATGTCGAATGCGCCAATGCCGGCCTCGCCGCGATTGACGCCCGGCAATTTAACACTGCAACCGAACCGCAAATCTAGGAAATTCCGCACCAATGACATGCGATGCTTCTCTTGCTGTGACAGATAATATTCTGAACTTCATCGACGGTGCCTATCGCGAGGGCAGCGGGGGCGAGTCGTTCCCTAACGTAAATCCTGCTACCGGTTTGCAGATCGGCATTGTTCACGAAGCGAGTGAAGCGGACGTCGCTGACGCCGTTGCTGCGGCGAAGGCTGCGCTCCATGGACCATGGGGTAGCACGACCACGGAAGAGCGGGTCAAGTTGATCGCCGCCGTGGCGAACGAGATCGAACGCCGTTCCGACGATTTCCTGGCGGCGGAAGTCGCCGATACAGGAAAGCCGCGTCAGGTTGCTTCACATATTGACATACCGCGCAGTGCCGCCAATTTTCGCATGTTCGCCGATGTCATTTTGACCATGCCGGGCGAGACCTTCAGGGGCCCTACGCCCGACGGAGGGCAAGCGCTCAACTATACTGTGCGCCGGCCCAAGGGTGTTATCGCGATTGTGTGCCCGTGGAATTTCCCTCTGCTGTTGATGACCTGGAAAGTTGGGCCGGCACTGGCTTGCGGCAATACTGTTGTGGTCAAGCCGTCGGAGGAAACGCCCCGAACGGCGGCTTTGCTTGGTGAAGTGATGAACACCGTGGGCATACCAAGAGGCGTCTATAATGTTGTCCATGGCTTCGGTCCGGACTCGGCCGGTGAATTCCTGACATCTAACCCCGACGTCGATGGCATCACGTTCACCGGCGAGACTGCAACGGGCGAGGCCATTATGCAGAAGGCCGCAGTCGGGGTGCGGGACATTTCGTTCGAGCTCGGCGGCAAGAACCCTGCCATCGTCTTCGCCGATGCAGATATGGATAAAGCTGTAGAAGGGCTGTCACGCTCTGTCTTCCTCAATACCGGTCAGGTCTGTCTGGGTTCCGAGCGTGTCTATGTTGAGCGTACAATTTTCGATGCCTTCGTCGAACGAATGAAAAAGGCTGCCGAAGGGTTCAAGCCCGGTGCGTCCGGCGATCCCGCGTACCTTGGACCGCTGATCAGTGCGGAGCATCGCGACAAGGTTCAGCGTTATTATCGCCGCGCCGTCGAAGAAGGCGCGACCGTTGTGACAGGGGGCGGCGTTCCTGAAGTTTCTGGCAACCAAGCCGGGGGTTTCTATGTGGAACCGACGGTTTGGACTGGCCTAGCTCATTCCGCTTCGGTGATGCGCGAGGAAATCTTTGGTCCGTGCTGTGGAATTGTGCCGTTCGATAGCGAGGACGAGGTGATCGCGCTCGCCAATGACACTCCTTACGGACTTTGCGCTTCCGTCTGGACGGAGAACTTGTCACGCGGGCACCGTGTGGCGGCGGCGATGGATGTAGGCGTGTGCTGGGTGAACTCTTGGTTCCTGCGGGATCTTCGCACAGCCTTCGGCGGGTCGGGCCAATCAGGAATCGGCCGGGAGGGTGGAGTGCACAGCCTCGAATTTTATACCGAACTTACCAACATTTGCGTGAAGCTGTAACGCCATGACTACCAACACGATAATTGATCCAGACATAATCGACAATGCGGCCCGGGCTTTGCGCGAAGCAGCCGAGACCGGAAAGGAGATCGCCCCTGTCAGGGATATGATCTCCGCTGGCGGCCTGGATGCTGCTTACGCTGTGCAAGAGGTCAACACGAAACACTCCGTCGCCCAAGGGCGGCGCCTGGTTGGACGCAAGATCGGTTTGACTTCGCATGCCGTCCAGAACCAGCTTGGGGTCGACCAGCCCGATTACGGTATGCTGTTTGCGGACATGGACGTGGCCGAAGGCACGCCTGTTTCACTTGATCAAGTTATCCAACCCAAGGTCGAGGCCGAGATCGCGATAGTCGTCGGGCGGGATCTTCCACATCCGGATTTGACGACCGCAGAGCTAATCCGGGCGGTTGAATACGTCGTCCCCGCGATCGAGATCGTCGACAGCCGGATTGCGAACTGGGATATCAAGATTTGGGATACGATCGCCGACAACGCTTCAAGCGGGCTGTTCGTCCTTGGCGCGGTCCCTCGTAAGCTCGAAGGCCTCGATCTGCGCAGCTGCGGCATGGTCATGGAAGCAAAAGGCGAACCCGTTTCTGTGGGTGCCGGCATTGCGTGCCTGCATAGCCCGATCACGGCCTCTTTGTGGCTTGCCCGCGTGATGGCCAAGGCCGGGCGGCCCTTGCTGGAAGGTGACGTGATCCTGTCGGGTGCGCTTGGTCCGATGGTCGGGGTCTCACCAGGCGATATCGTAGAAGCGCGGATCAACGGTCTTGGAGCCGTCCGGGCAGTATTTGCTGCAGACCAAGACTGAAGTGAGAATGGAGACTGGTGGAATGACCAAAATGAAATGCGCGATTATCGGATCCGGAAACATCGGGACCGATCTCATGATCAAGCTGCTCAAGGGTTCAGACATATTGGAACTGTCGGTCGTCGTCGGCATCGATGCAGCATCTGAAGGCTTGGCCATGGCCCGCGAACACGGCGTTGCCACTACCCACGAGGGGATCGAGGGCCTGATGAATATGCCGGAGTATGCCGATATCGGTATCGCGTTCGATGCTACCTCGGCCTATGCGCATAAAGCCCACGATGAAGCTTTCGCTCGCGACGGAAAGCTGATGGTCGATCTGACGCCGGCAGCGATCGGACCGGCAACCATCCCCCCGGTCAATCCAGCAATCGATCCTTCAGTGCGCAATATCAACATGGTGACTTGTGGCGGTCAGGCGACGATTCCGATCGTTGCTGCCGTGTCTCAGGTCGCCAAGGTCCATTATGCCGAAATCGTGGCGTCTGTGGCCTCGCGCTCCGCCGGACCTGGCACTCGGGCGAACATTGATGAGTTCACCCGTACGACAGCGAGGGCGATCGAGACCGTAGGAGGCGCGACTAAGGGCCGGGCAGTCATCATCCTTAACCCGGCGGAACCGCCGATGATAATGCGCGACACCATCTTCACCCTCTCTGAAATGGTGGATGAGGAAAAGGTTCGCGATTCAGTCCACGCGATGGTCGCCAAGGTCCAGGCATACGTGCCCGGATACCGGCTCAAGCAGGAAGTGCAGTTTGAACGTTTCGGCTCTAACCGCCCCCTTAAGATTCCTGGCTATGGTGAATTTGAGGGACTCAAAACCAGTGTGTTCCTCGAAGTCGAGGGCGCGGGAGACTACCTGCCCAACTATTCTGGAAACCTCGACATCATGACCGCAGCCGCGAAAGCTGCGGGGGAGAGCCTTGCCAGGACACATAGGGAAAAGAGCGCAGCATGACTTTCAATCCGGAAAACGACCGCCTCTACATTCAGGACGTGACCCTGCGGGACGGGATGCACGCCATCCTTCACATGTATGGTACAGACAGTGTACAGACGATTGCCAAGGCGTTGGACGATGCAGGTGTCGATGCGATTGAGGTATCGCACGGCGACGGCCTGAATGGATCGACCTTCAATTACGGCTTTGGCGCACATACCGACTGGGAGTGGATTGAGGCCGCAGCCGAGGCGATAGAGAAGGCTGTCCTCACGACGCTTCTGGTTCCCGGTATCGGCACGGTCGAAGAACTCAAGCGGGCGTATTCAATGGGAGTGCGCTCTGTTCGGGTAGCGACCCATTGTACCGAGGCTGACGTGTCCAAGCAGCATATCGGCATAGCGCGCGATATGGGCATGGATGTCTCTGGCTTCCTGATGATGAGCCACATGATCGAGCCTGACGCACTTGCCCAGCAGGCGGTGCTGATGGAAAGCTATGGCGCGCAATGTGTCTATGTCACCGATAGTGGCGGCGCGCTTGATATGGATGGGGTCAAGGCGCGGCTACAGGCTTATGACCGGGTGCTGAAGCCCGAAACGCAGCGCGGCATTCACGCGCACCACAATCTGTCTCTTGGCGTGGCGAATTCGATCGTGGCAGCTCAGGCAGGGGCCGTGCGTATTGACGCAAGCCTGGCCGGCATGGGGGCGGGTGCCGGTAATGCGCCGCTCGAGGTCTTTATCGCTGCGGCAAACCGCAAGGGTTGGCAGCACGGCTGCGATGTGATGGCCCTGATGGATGCCGCAGACGATCTGGTCCGGCCCCTGCAGGACCGGCCGGTGAGAGTTGATCGGGAAACGCTCAGTCTGGGTTATGCTGGCGTTTATTCGAGTTTTCTGCGCCATGCTGAACGGGCGTCGACACAATATGGCATCGATACCCGGGAAATTCTTGTTGAACTCGGCAACCGCCGCATGGTCGGCGGCCAGGAAGATATGATAACCGATGTGGCGCTTGATCTGATCAAGGCAAAGGGTAGCTGACATGGACAGGCTCTCACGCTACGCAGCAACGCTCGACACGGCAGCCCGGTTGGCGAAAACGACACCACAGATCAAGCCTCAAGACGCCGCTTTCACGGTGGCCGAAGCCTATCAGGTGCAAAAACTTTCGGTCGATCGCCGCTTGTCGCGCGGCGAACAGCGCATCGGCGTCAAAATGGGGCTGACCAGCCGAGCCAAGATGCAGCAGGTCGGGGTGGAAGAGGTTGCCTGGGGGCGCTTGACTGACGCCATGCTAGTCGAGGAAGGCTCAGCCATTTCACGCGCTCGATATGTCCATCCCCGGGTCGAGCCTGAGATTGCTTTTTTGATGAAGGCGCCGCTGGCTGGCAAGGTGACGCCTGCAGCGGCACTGGCAGCGGTCGAAACTTTCGCTCCGGCCATGGAAATTATCGACAGCCGGTATGAGAATTTCAAATTTACGTTGGAAGACGTGATCGCCGACAACACTTCGTCTTCTGGTCTGGTAATCGGCCCGTGGAGCGATCCTCGCATTGATTTCTCGAATCTTGGGGTCATACTTGAAATCGATGGTGAAGTGGTTCAGGTGGGCTCGAGCGCCGCAATTCTGGGGCACCCGGTGCGTTCGCTCGTAGCGGCGGCAAGGCTCGTCGCCGAAGCAGGCGAACGGATCGAGGCGGGCGACGTGGTTATGGCCGGGGGAATTACCGCTGCTCCCGACCTTGCACCAGGTCAAACCGTGCGCACCACGGTGCAGGATCTTGGCGCCGTGATGTTCCAGGTGGAGGGGTAAGATGCCGATAATTGAAGTCAATCTGCTTGAAGGACGTTCGTCCGACGCGAAGGAACGCTTGATAGAAGCGCTTACCGACGCGACTATCGAGGCAATCGGAGCACCGCGCGAATCCGTTCGTGTCATTCTTCGAGATATGTCCGAAGCGCATTATGCCGTTGGAGGGCAGAGCGTAGCGGCGAAAGCTGCGACAAGCAGGCAGCAGTGAGTGCCAGGTCCCATCAGATAGAGATCGTCGGAAGAAGCCAGTTCGCCTGCCCCGAAGAGGAGCGCGTGCTGATCGCGATGGAACGGAAAGGGCTATCCGATATCGGCGTCGGCTGCCGCGGCGGCGGATGTGGCTTCTGTCG
>DFBR01000139.1:14948-15628 GCA_002367375.1 Erythrobacter sp. UBA3075
CTCTATCCGTTGGATGACCTGAAGATCGAAGTGGACCAAAATTGATAGTGCATTGCTTTGGCTGCTTACTTCCAGAGCGACGTCCACGGATGGATGAATTGATACTACAGTATTGTGCAACGCTGCGGATGGGTAGAATTCTTCGCGATTGACCCGGCTGCGTGATGGCGCGCCACAATTGGATCAGAAGCAGTTAACCAGGAAATGGGCGATTTGCCCATTCGTTTCTTTCCGCCCTTCCATTGTTAGTGAAGGTTGGTCGGAACCAATTAGGGCGCGCGGCGCACAGACTGCGAACAAGCGAGAGCAGAAGATGGGCATACGTGCCGAAGCGCTCGATTTGGCCGAGGTGCAAGTGGCATGAAGGTGATCGATGGCCGCGTGTCTCAGGTAGAGTTGGACGATGGTTCGCTGGTTTCATGCGATGCTGTCGTTGTCGGCGTGGGCATCGTTCCAGAAGTCAGCTTGGCAAAAGGAGCGGGAATAGAAACCGGCAACGGCATAGCTGTGGACCGGGAGTGCCGCACCAGCAACCCCAACGTCTTCGCGGCGGGCGATGTGGCTCTACAAGAGAATATCTTTGGTGGCCGAATTCGCCACGAAACCTATCAGCACGCCGCCGAGCAGGCGCATGCCGCTGCATTGGCGATGCTCGGCCAAAAGAGTGATTATTGCCGCCC
>DFBR01000082.1 GCA_002367375.1 Erythrobacter sp. UBA3075
CGGATGCGCGCGGATTCGTCCTCGGCAAAGAACTCGCGGAATTCCGGATGCTTATCGCGCAGGGCAAGAAATTGCTCGCCCGGCAAGGTGTAGACCAGCGTGGCCTCCAGCGCCTGCACCGCATTGCGCACTTCGCCGCCGCGCATCAGTGACGGATAGGCAAAGCAGCTGCCCGCAGCGAGCCGCGCGGTCAGCTCTTCCCCGGCAAGCCGCAGCTCAACCGCGCCCGAGCGGACGATATAAAACCGATCATTGCGCTCGCCCGCCTGCAAGACGGTTTCGCCCGCGCGGTAATAGAAAATGGTGATTTTGCGCGAGAGCGCAGCCAGCATATCCTCTCCCAGCGCGTCAAACGGCGCGGTGGAGCCAAGGAAACGGGCGATTTCGACGACTTCCTGTCCCATTGTGTCACCATACACGCGAAGGAGCTTTGGCCTATGCAACCTTCGTCGCAATCACGCGGGCATCATTCGCTCTCATGCACCCAATCCTTGCGCAGCGAAGGTCCTGCCAGAGCCATCAGCAGCGCCGCGACAAGGTACAGAACCAGCGCGTAAAGCATGGAGTAGCGTAGGGCCTCATCCCCATAGATCGGGGAGAGAAAATCGGAAAAGGCGCCCAAAGCATAGATGCCGCCACCAAGTCCGATGAGGTTGTTGATCAATAGGAACAGGGCGGAGGCGGTCGAACGCGCGGCGGGCACAACCAGATGCTGGATTGCCGACAGTACCGGGCCAAGCCAGACATAGGCGAGCGCCTGCGGTACAAGGAACAGCAGGAAGGCAAGCTGCGCATCGCTGCTCGAAATACCAGCAGCAAACAGCGGAGCGCCAAGCAAGTAAGCGAGACTGGGAAGCCAGGCGTAATAGGCGCGGTCACGGTTGCCCAAACGGTCTGCGATCAGCCCCCCTGCCAGCACGCCGACAACCCCGCCTATCAGCAATAGAGCCCCGAAAAATTGCGAGGCCTGCACCAGATCGAAGCCGAAGCTGCGAATAAGCAGGCTCGGCAGCCAGAAGGCGATGCCATAGCCAAGCATGGACGACATCGATGCGCCAAAAGACAGGAACCAGAAAGACCGTTTGCGCGCGAGAACGGCGGCGGTTTCTTTCAGCGTAGGCTGGTGCGGCAGCGGTGCGGTATCGCCGACCACCGGCACCGGCTTGATCTTGTCACGCACCAGAAACTTGAAGATCGGCACGATGATCAGCCCGGCCAGACCCACAGCGAAGAACGCAGTGCGCCAGTCCACGGTCGCCGCAATATAGCCGCCCATCAATACGCCCAGCCCCGAACCGATGGGAATACCGAGGGAATAAATCGACAGCGCCGTCGCGCGCTGCGAGCTGGGAAAATAGTCGCCGATCACCGCATAGGACGGCGCGACCCCGCCCGCCTCGCCGATACCCACGCCAAGCCGGGCGAGGAAAATGTGCCAAAAATTGGTCGCCAACCCGCACAGGGCGGTAAATCCGCTCCACGCGGCGAGCGATACGGTAATGACCCATGAGCGACTGGTCCGGTCAGCCAAAGCAGCAAGCGGCACCGCCAAGGTTGAGTATAGCAGTGCGAAGGCGATCCCGCCCAGCAGACCCATCTCACCATCGCTCAATTGCAGATCGGCCTGAATCGGCGCGGCGAGGATCGAGAGAATTTGCCGGTCGATGAAGTTGAAGATGTAGACCACCAGCAACATGCCCAGCACGGTATTGCGGTGCGGATCGCCCTTGGCCTGTCGGCTCGCCGCCATGTGGTCTGTGCTCACCCGTAATGCTCCTTCAGGAAGGCGGCGATGGCCGCCAACGCTTCTGGCTCATCCAGCATTGGTGTATGACCACGGTTTGGCACATCGACATGCGCAAACGGGCCTTTGTGCAATTTGTCCATGCGCGCAACCGTATCGGGTGAGAGCAGGTCCGACAATGCCCCACGTATGGCCAGCACCGGAACCTCACCCAGCATTCCCCACAACGGCCAGAGGTCGTCCTGCGGACCGTCTCCGACATCGGCAAAGCCTTGCGCGATGGCCGGATCATAGGCGAAAGCGATACGCCCATCGGGCAAAGTCCGACACGTGCGATGCGCCCATTGCAGCCAATCCGCTTCGCCAAAATCGGGAAAGGCCTGCGCGTTGATCGTCGCACAGGCGCGCGCGGCCTCGTTCCAGTCCGCAAAGCTTGTGCCGCCGCCGACATAGCTTGCAATCCGCGCAAGCCCCTCCGGGCTAAGTTCCGGGCCGATATCGTTGAAAATGATCGCCGGAAACGCTCCCGGCTGCATCGCATTCATAACCATGGCCATCAGCCCGCCCATCGACGTGCCGATCAGCGCGGGGCTTTGAACGTCAAGGCTCTCCAGCAGCGCAAACATATCGCCCGCATAAATATCGGGCCGATAGTTCGCCGGATCGGGATCATCCTGCGACAGTCCGCGCCCGCGCTGGTCAGGAACGATCAGCCGATATTCTCCGGCCAGATGCGCTGCCAGCGGTTCGAAATCGGCGCTGTTGCGCGTCAGCCCGTGCATCAACAGCAGGGGCTTTCCACCTCCGCCATAGTCGCGAGCGAACAGCTCCAACTGTCCGCTCGCGCTGGCATAGCGATGCTCGCGATACTCCATCACGCTACCATCGTCCCGGCCGCCGGACTGGCGATCAGAATTCGATAGTGGCGGTGACGTAGACCTGACGCGGGTTGCCATGGTAGGCCGTCAAAGTGCCCTCCGTGCCAAGGTTGGGCGTAGGCTGGCCACCTGTCAGCACAGGTTCGCCGGTGGTCGGATTGACCGCAATGAAGGTGTAACCCGACGTGCGGTAGATCTTGTCGGTCAGATTGCGCCCATACAGCCCGATGCTGAACCCACTATCGTCATTGTAGACAATGCTCGCATCGACCAGCGCATAACTGCTTTGGTCGAGGTAGGGGTTCGGAATTTCGAACTGCGTCGTAGCGCTGCGGTAGGACACCGTGCTGCCGAGATAGAGGTCTCCATTGCCCATCATTGTGGTGTAGCCCAGCGTCGCGCTGCCGCTCCATTCGGGCGTGTTCTGTACTTCGCGGAAGTCGGATACGTCAGTCGGTACGCCGCCAATATTGGTGACATATTCGGTGTAGTCGGCGTCAATCCAGCCGAGTGAACCAGTGAAACGCAACTCGTCCCCCGAACTCAGCATGTCCTCTGCAAGCCGGGCGTTGGTTTCCAGCTCCAATCCCATGAATTCGGCAGCACCAGCGTTGGACACCACGCCGCAGAATGTGGCTATGCCGCCGACGTTACAGGCGACCGAGCCGGGGATCTGCACGTCGGTATATTCGGCGTAGAAGCCCGCCAATGCAACGTAGACCGCATCATCCAGCAGGCTGCCCTTGTAGCCAATTTCATAGCTGTCGACCGATTCCGGTTCGAAGCTGAGGAAGTCTGCGATTTCAGCATCGGTCGGCATTCCGGGCGTTGCAGCTGGCGCATTCACGCCCACGCCGCGCGGATCGAAGCCGCCACCTTTGAAGCCCTGCGAATAGCTGGCGTAGATATTGTGATCAGGCGTCGGCTGATAACTGAGCGAGACGCGCGGCGTGAACTTGTTGAAGTCCTCCGTCCCGTCAAAATCAGTGCTCGCCCCGCCAAACGGAATGCCCGCGCCGCCAAATACCGGGGAGCCGCCGCCGAGGAAGTTCTGCCGCAGGATCGTGGCCGAGCGTTCATCCCAAGTGTAGCGGCCACCCAGCGACAGGCTGAGCTGATCGGTAATGTCATAGGTGAAGTCGCCGAACACTGCATAGGTGTCCGTATCGACATTCGCCTGCGTGAAGGCGGTGAAGCCGCCAAAGGTCGTGAACAGGCGCACATCGAATTGGGTGTCGGCGCTGGCGTTCAGATAATAGCCGCCGAACAGGCCGGTGAAGCGCCCGCCGTCGTCCCAGATCAGTTGAAGTTCCTGACTGGTCTGTTCGTTGTTGTAAAACGCGGGCACATCCAGATCGACGGCAGGCAGCGCGTCGAAATCGATCGGCGAGGCGCTTTGGTCAGCGCGGTAGGCGGTAATGGAACGCAGGGTCAGCGCGTCCGTCAGTTCGATGCGGGCATTGAGCGCAAGGCCATAGGCCTCCACATCCTGCTCCGGATCGACCAGACCGCTGCGCGTGTCGAACACATCGTCCAGCACCGGGGCACCCGATGCACCGCCGGGGATCAGGCGATGACCGCCGCGCGCATTGCTGCGATCATGCGTGTAATCGCCGGAGAAGCGCAGCAGATAGGGCTCGCCATTGCCGCCGACTTCGATCGTGCCGCGCGCAGCCCAGATGTCCTTGTTGTAATTGTCTTCTCCGGTGATCAGGTTTTCCCCGAAGCCTCCACGCGAAAGCCGCGCTACCGAAGCGCCGACGCGAACAGGATCAGCAATGGGGGCAGAAACAGTCACAACGCCTTCAGCGCGGTCGTAAGAGCCATAGGTCCCACGTACACGCAGGCTGAATTCATCGGGCAATTCGCTGGTGACATATTTCACCGCGCCGCCAATCGTGTTGCGGCCATAGAGTGTGCCCTGCGGTCCGCGCAGCACTTCGATGCGTTCGACATCATAGATATCGAGCACGGCAGCCTGCGGGCGGTTGAGATAGACATCGTCGAGATAGATGCCGACACCCTGCTCGAAGCCGGAAACCGGGTCCTGCTGACCGATGCCGCGAATAAAGGCGGACAGAGTCGAGTTGGTACCACGCGATTCTTCCAGCGTGGTGTTGGGCGTAACCAGCGCAATATCGGTGACGTCGGCAAAGCCGCGCTGCTGCAATTCCTCTTCGCTGAAGCTGCTAACCGCAACCGGCACATCGACCAATCGCTCTTCGCGGCGACGGGCGGTGACGATGATCGCGCCGCCGCTTGCTTCTTGTGCTTCGGGTTCAGTGGTTCCGCCTTGCTGCTGTGCATGGGCAGGAGTAGCCAAGGCGCAAAGGACAAGCGCGGAGGCAGCGGATTGGTACAGAAGGGCTTTCGACATTAATTCTCTCCAGGGAACATTCTTATTTTCATCTCTGGTATTGAAACCTGAACCACCTTTCAACTTTAATCTTTGCGCATTGCGCCAATTCACGTTAGCGCCGTGTCATGGCTGCAACACAAACCGCCGGGCAGAACGATCATGCCAAATCACCGCGTACTGCGCGTGGGAGAGAAACATTGCGCAAGCTGCTCGATGCAGCGGCGCTGGAATTTGGCGAGAGGGGCTTTCACGAAGCCTCGATCAGCGCGATCACGCGCCGCGCGGGTACGGCGCTGGGAAGTTTCTACACCTATTTCGACAGCAAGGACGCAGTCTTCCGCGCCCTGGTGAAGGACATGAGCGCACAGGTGGCGAGCCATGCGGGAGAGGCAGTCAGAGCGGAGACAGGTGCCTTCGAAATTGAACGCGCGGCGCTGCACACATTTCTCGATTTCGCGCGCGAGCACAAGGAAATCTACCGCATTATCGATGAGGCAGAATTCGTCGATCCGGCAGTTTTCCGCGAGCATTATGAAACGACTGCCGCGCGTATCCTTGATCGCCTGCGTAAGGGCGAAGCCGAGGGCGAGTTGCGTGAAGGTATGGAAGAAGCACACGCTTGGGCGCTGATGGGGATGAATGTCTTCCTTGGCCTGCGATACTCAGTGTGGTCGAAGAATTGCGATGCTGAACGCATAGCCAAGCTGGCCAACACGATGCTGCGGGACGGCATAGGGCGCAAGACCGGCGGGGAAGAAGGCCCTTAGACTGCCGAGCTGAAGCGGCGCGCAGAATCCTGGCGGTAGGGATCAAAGCAAGCTGCAATACTGCGGGCATAGGGCAATGACGAATCCGGGATGGCAAACATTCCGCCCGCATATTCGAACAGCCCTGCCTGCCGGAATGGCTCCAGCCGCTCCTGCGCGCTTGCCATGGTGGACTGATCGATGCGCGCCCTTCCCCGACACAGCAGCTCCTCGATGACAGCCCCGCGACGGCGATCATCGGTAGTGCGCGCTTTGCCTGCTGCCACAGGCGCCTGACCTTGTGACAGCAACATTCGGTAGCGGCCCGAATTCTTTTCATTCTGCGCGAGCAGGGTTGGGAATGAACTTATCGCGGAGGCGCCCAGGCCGATCAGCGTGGTGACAGGATCATCGGTAAAGCCCTGAAAATTGCGTCGCAAATTGCCTGAGACAGCGGCCTTGGCCAGCCCATCGTCTGGCGCAGCAAAATGATCGAAGCCCACCGGCACAAATCCGCTATCGACCATGTGATGGTATCCCAGCGCCGCCATGTTGAAACGGGTGAGCTGGTCCGGCAAATCGCTGCCATCGATCTGGCGTTGGCGCGGGATCAGATGCGGGACATGGGCATAACCAAAAAACGCCACCCGGTCCGCGCCGAAATGCTGCGCCATGTCGAGAGACGAGATGACGTCGTCCAGCCTCTGACCGGGCAGACCGTACATAAGATCAAAATTTAGCGAACTGACCCCCGCCTGACGCAGCAATTTGGTAGACTGCTCGATCACAGCCACCGGCTGAACCCGGCCAATCGCCTCTTGCAGTGCCGGGACGAAGGTCTGCACACCAAGCGATGCATGGGTGGCACCCACGGCTCTGATAACCCCCTCCCAATCATCGGTCAGTGTGCGCGGATCGAGCTCTATCGAGACTGTCGGGTCTGCCAGCGGAAATTTCAGCGTCAACTGGTCCATCAACCGGACGAAATCGACGGGGCTGATGGCATTGGGGCTGCCACCACCAAAGGCAATGCGCCGCACACGCGCACCCGCCGGCAACATGGCAGCTACCAGCGCTATTTCCTGATGCAGTGCGTCGAGATAGCTGGAGAGGCGCCGCGCCCGATTGGCCGCCGCCGTATTGCAGCCGCAATACCAGCAAATCTTCTCGCAAAAGGGGATGTGGACATAGAGCGAGATGTCGCCCGTGGCGGTCGATACCGCTTCGTTAAAGTCAGCAGGCCCGACGTCGTCAGCAAACTCGGCAGCGGTCGGATAGCTGGTGTAGCGCGGAACAGGTGTCGCCAGCAGCTCTGGGTGATAATTCCACATGCGAGCCTGCTTGGAGGCTGTTACTCTTCGCGTCCTTGTTCTGGGTCAAATGGCGTCGCGCGTTTGCGCGATCGGCAGCCCTTGGCGCAGCAGGGCGTGGTTGCAGGCACAGCGGGCAAATCACGCTCCACCGGAATGCGCACCGTGCCGCCATTGCACATCGCCAATTCGAGTATCATCGCCCGGCCCTGCTCAATCGGCAGCGGCCCGCTAATGGCAGGAACAAGCGCAGTGAGTGCCAATGCCAGCGACGCGCCGGTCATTGCCCCTCACCATCTTCGTCATCCTCATCGATCAGGATGCGCGAGGCCGCGCCAGCCGGATCGTCGAATTGGCCACTACGCAGCGCCCAGAAGAAAGCAGCGAGACCTGCCAGACCCAGCAACAAGGCAATCGGCACAAGGATCAGCAGGCTGTTCATCGCGCTGCCGTGACCAACCGCAGCGAATTGGCCACCACCAGCAGCGAGCTGGCGGACATGGCAATTGCGGCAACCAGCGGCGTGACATAACCCAGCACTGCAAGCGGCACGGCAAAGACATTGTAGACAATCGCCAGTGTGAAATTCTGCTTCACCACCGCCATCGTCTTGCGGGACCCGCTGACGGCACGCGGCAATGCCAGCAGCGAATCTTGCACGAAAACCATGTCGGCAGCCTGCAAGCCGACATCGCTGGCCGAACCAGGTGCCATCGAAGCATCAGCAGCGGCAAGCGCCGGACCATCGTTCAGCCCGTCGCCAACCATCAGCACGCTGTGCCCGGCTTCACGCTGGCTGCCGACAAAGGCCTGCTTCTGAGCCGGATCGACTTCAGCACGTGCAGTGATGTCCAGCTTGTGCGCGATCTTTCTGACGGCATCTTCCTTGTCGCCCGAAAGCATCGAACACTCAATGCCCATGCAGCGCAAGCGATGCAGCGCATCGAGCGCATCAGGCCGCAACGCATCGGCAAATGGAATGAGACGA
>DFBR01000188.1 GCA_002367375.1 Erythrobacter sp. UBA3075
GTCTTGGGGACGATTTCGATCTCGCCCGACTTCACCGCTTCGATAGGACGCGCGGCCAGCTTTTCGGCATCGACATACCATTGATCGGTCAGCCAAGGCTCGATCACCACGCCGCCACGGTCGCCAAAAGGCGTCGCGATGGTGCGCGGTTCAGCGTCGAGTTCGACGTCCTCGCCCTTTTTGGTTTTGGTCACATGCGGGATGAGGTGGCCGCTCTCTTTCAATATCGCCACCACCCGCGTCCGAGCGTCAAAACGGTCCATGCCGAGCAGTTCGTCAGGGATCAGCCCGTCAGCCACCTGACAAACCTTTGCCTCCGCATCGAGCATGTTGAGCATATCGCCCGGAGCAATCCCGGCGCGCTTGCCCACGTCAAAGTCGTTGAAGTCATGCCCCGGCGTAATCTTCACTGCGCCGCTGCCCAATTCAGGATCGGCGTGCTCATCGAAAACGATGGGAATTTCGCGGCCTGTGATTGGCAGTTTCACCTTGGCCCCGCGCTCCACCAGAGCTTTGTAGCGATCATCATCAGGATGCACCGCCACGGCCATATCGGCGAGCATGGTTTCTGGCCGCGTCGTGGACACGCGAATTTCACCGCTGCCATCGGCGAGCGGATAGCTGAAGGTCCAGAAGCTGCCCTTCACATCGCGCGTTTCGACTTCGAGGTCTGAAATCGCGGTCTTGAGCTTGGGGTCCCAATTGACCAGCCGCTTGTCGCGGTAAATCAGCCCGTCATTGTAAAGATTGACGAACAATTTGAGCACGGCGCGCGTGAAATGCTCGTCCATGGTGAACTGCTCGCGGCTCCAGTCCATGGAGCAGCCCAGCCGCCGCAGCTGCTTGGTGATCGTGCCGCCACTTTCCGCTTTCCAGTCCCACACCTTCTGCACAAATTCTTCGCGCGAATAATTGGTGCGCTTGTCCTGCCGCTCTTCCAGCTGGCGTTCGACCAGAGTCTGTGTGGCGATCCCAGCGTGGTCCATGCCGACGATCCACAGTGCATCCTTGCCGCGCAGCCGCTCATACCGGATCACGATATCTTGCAGCGTATTGTCCAGCGCATGGCCAATATGCAGGCTGCCCGTCACATTGGGCGGCGGGTTGACCAGCGTGAAGGGCTCGGCATCCGGTCGTTCGGGCCGAAAACTGCCGTTTTCCTCCCAGTGGGAATACCATTTCGCCTCAATCGCGGCGGGATCGAAAGTTGTTGAAAGCTCGTTGCTCATTATTCGGTTCGCTTGTGCTCACTTACGGTTCCGGCCCGCTCCCCCTCCCAGCCACCCGATAGGCTTGCCGATATGGTATCGGGTGGCTGGGAGGGGGAGCGGGCCGGTGCCGCCTGTTTCGGTGGCACCTTTGCCACCGGCTCACATTGAGTTCAACACGTGAAAATCTTGCGAGTGCGCGCATTTGCCCGCATAAGATGGCGCAATGCGTGAATGGGCCGAGTATAGCGTGGAAGAACGCGGGGGACGGGTGACTGTCTTCATCACCGGGCCCTTGGTGGTTTCCGGGATAGGCAATCTCGACCCCGAACTGCGCGATTTTGAAGGTTCCGTACAATTCATCGACATATCGGGCGCGACCAGAGTCGATACGGTTGGCGCGTGGATTGTTTACCGTTTTTCTGAACGTCACGGCGCCGAAGTGGTCGGTGCGAGCGAGGCTGCGGAGGTCCTGCTGGAAGCGGTTGAGGAATGCGCCAGTGACGCCGAGACAGAGCCGCCGCGCCCCTATGTCTTTGGCCGCGTAGCCGAAAGCGTTGGCAGCGAGGTCATCAATTTCGGCAGTGGCCTGCGCCGCAATATCGGCTTTCTCGGCGCGATCCTGATCGCTTTTGCCTCTGTTGTGCGCCATCCCAGCCGCTTCCGCGTCAAGGCGTTGGTGCGGCAGATGGAACTGGTCGGCGTGAGCAGTCTGCCGATTATCGGCCTGATGAGCTTCCTGATCGGAATCGTCATTGCGCAGCAGGGCGCGGTGCAATTGCAGCAATTCGGCGCGGAGACGCTGACAGTAAATCTCGTCGGGCGCATCACCTTGCGCGAACTGGGCGTGTTGATGACCGCGATCATGGTGGCAGGCCGCTCCGGCTCCGCCTTTGCTGCGCAAATTGGCACGATGCAGCTGACCGAGGAAATTGACGCGATGCGCACCATCGGAGTGTCTCCGATTGAGGCGCTGATTCTGCCGCGCGTCCTTGCCGCAATCATTATGATGCCGCTGCTCGGCTTTTATGCGTCCATTGTGGCGATCGTCGGCGGCGCGGTGATTGGCGACATGATGCTGGGCATCCCATTCTGGACCTTCCTGGCCCGTGTGCAGGAGGTCGTGCCAATTCATGATTTCTATGTTGGTATGGTAAAAGCGCCCGTGTTCGGCCTGATCGTAGCTCTTGCGGGTTGCTATCAGGGTATGCAGGTGCGCGGTAGCGCCGAAGAAGTTGGTTTGCGCACCACCATGGCCGTGGTGCAGGCGATCTTCACCGTGATCGTGCTCGATGCGTTTTTCGCGGTCTTCTTCACGGAGATCAGCTGGGCATGAGCGAGAACGACAACCGTGGCGAGGTGCAGGAACTGGCGCAGGACCTGCCTGCCGGTTTCGACGGCGAATATCCCATTCGCATTCGCGGCCTGACCAACGCCTTTGGTGACTTCGTTGTCCACGAAGAACTCGATCTCGACGTAAAGCGCGGTGAAATTCTGGGAGTCGTCGGCGGATCAGGCAGCGGGAAGTCGGTGCTGATGCGCTCGATCATCGGCCTGCAAATCCCAAAACACGGCTGCATCGAAGTGTTCGGCAAGGATATCACAGACGCAGAGCCCGATACCGTCATCGGTGTGCGCAATCGCTGGGGTGTGCTGTTCCAGGGTGGTGCGCTGTTCTCCACGCTGACCGTGGCGGAAAATGTGCAGGTGCCGCTCAAGCAATTCTATCCCGAGCTGAAACAGGAACTGCTCGACGAGATTGCGCGCTACAAGACTGTCCTGACTGGTCTTCCGGCCGATGCTGCGAACAAATTTCCAGCCGAATTGTCCGGCGGTATGAAAAAGCGTGCTGGCCTTGCCCGTGCGCTCTCACTCGATCCAGAGCTGCTGTTTCTTGATGAGCCTACTGCGGGGCTCGACCCAATCGGTGCGGCCAAATTTGACGAATTGCTGCGCGAATTGACCGATACTCTGGGCTTGACCGTATTCCTCATCACCCACGATCTCGATACGCTTTACGCTATTTGTGACCGCGTGGCGGTGCTGGCGGACAGGAAGGTGATCGCGGTTGGCACGATCCCGGAGCTTCTTCAAACCGATCATCCCTGGATCCAGGAATACTTCAACGGGCCGCGCAGCCGGGCTGCCGCGACATCCCATGAGCGATCCCAAGATAGCGGGAAAGCATTGGACAAGTCCCATGGCGGGGAGGCATAGAACAAGACAATGGAAACACGCGCCAATCACGTATGGGTCGGGGCCGTTACCCTGTTGCTGCTGGCTGCTGCGGCGCTATTCTTCGTATGGCTCGCCCGCCTGAGTGATCAGGCGAGCCAGGAATATGACATTTTCTTCGAACAATCCGTCGGCGGCGTCGCAGAAGGGTCCGTCGTCACCTATTCGGGCGTGCCCGTTGGTCAGGTCAGCGATATTTCGATCTGGGAGCGT
>DFBR01000167.1:0-4371 GCA_002367375.1 Erythrobacter sp. UBA3075
ACTTTGCCGCCGCTCACATCGCCGCGCACGATCCGGCCCTTGCCAATCTCGAGCTTCTACAGTGTCTCCGGGATTTCAACGCCCACGCCATTGCCGCGTGGATAGCGGAAGGCGATGGGGCCGCTGTCATACTCGGCAGCAGTGTGGGTCATATGCGCAAGCTCGGCCTCATCCGCAGCGGCCATCACCACGAAATTGGGCAGGCTGGCGAGATAGGTAACGTCGAAGCTGCCCGCATGGGTCGCGCCGTCGGCGCCAACAAGACCAGCGCGGTCGATAGCGAAGCGGACCGGCAGGTTCTGGATCGCCACATCATGTACCACCTGATCGTAGGCGCGCTGCAAGAAGGTGGAATAGATCGCAGCAAATGGGCGCATTCCCTGCGCGGCCATACCTGCAGCAAAGGTCACACCATGCTGTTCGGCTATACCGACATCGAAGGCACGATCGGGATGAGCCGCAGCAAATTTGTCGACACCCGTGCCGCTCGGCATAGCGGCGGTGATGGCGCAAATGCGGCTGTCGCTGTCCGCCAGCTTGGCGAGCGTTTCGCCAAACACATTCTGGTACGCGGGCGGGCCAGCGGCGCTTTTCTTCTTCTCGCCCGTGACGACATCGAACTTTGGCACGCCGTGATATTTGTCCGCGCTGTCTTCGGCGGGAGCATAGCCTTTGCCCTTGGTGGTGACGACATGGACCAGGATCGGGCCCTGTTCGCTGTCACGCACATTTTCCAGCACGGGGATCAAATGGTCGAGATTGTGACCGTCAATCGGGCCGACATAATAGAAGCCCAGCTCTTCAAACAGCGTGCCGCCGGTTACCAGACCGCGCGTATATTCCTCTGCCTTGCCCAGCGAATGATGCACCCGGCGGCTGATTTTCGCAGCGACCTTGGATGCCAGCGAGCGCAGCCCAAGATATTCGCTAGAGGAGACCATGCGCGCCAGATAGGCAGACAGGCCGCCCACCGGTGGGGCGATGGACATATCGTTATCATTCAAGATGACGACGAGCCGATTGCCTGCCTGTTCGGCATTGTTCATCGCCTCATAGGCCATGCCCGCGCTCATCGCGCCATCGCCGATTACCGCAATGCCCTTGCCCGGCTTGTCATTCAGCTTGTTAGCAATGGCAAAGCCAAGTCCTGCGGAGATCGAAGTTGAGGAATGCGCCGCGCCAAACGGATCATATTCGCTTTCGCTGCGCTTGGTGAAACCAGACAGACCGCCAGCCTGACGCAGAGTGCGGATACGATCACGCCGCCCGGTCAGAATTTTGTGCGGATAGGCCTGATGGCCCACGTCCCAGATCAACCGGTCTTCCGGAGTGTTGAAGACGTAATGGATGGCCGTGGTCAATTCGACCACGCCCAGCCCCGATCCCAGATGCCCGCCAGTCGAACCGACGGCATCGATCATTTCAGTGCGAAGTTCATCGGAAAGCTGGCGCAATTGCTCTGGTTTGAGCTTGCGGAGATCCTCAGGCGTATCAACGGTATCGAGGAGCGGCGTTTGCGGACGTGAAGCAGTCATGGCCGTGAGTTCTACACGCGAAATTCTGGACTGTCGATGAACGCTTTATCGATGAAAATGCACGGTTTGTCGTTGGTTATCCTGCGCATTCGCGGCACAGCCCGCGCAATTCCACCACTGGGCGCACGTCTGTGTAGCCATGATCGCGTCCGGCCTTACGCAACGCGCCGGTGAGCGAATCATCATCAAAATGGTCGGCCTGACCGCAATCGTCGCAAATCAGGAAAATGCAGTCATGCTGGCAGCCCGGATGGGCGTTGGCGAGATAGGCATTTGCACTCTCGATCCGGTTGGCGAGATTGGTGCGCACGAACAGGTCGAGAATGCGATAGACGCTGTTGGCTGCCACGCGCTTGCCGCGCGCATTGCCCACCGCTTCTGCAATATCATAGGCCGATGCCGGGCGATCCTGCGCCGCGAGCGCGCGAAACACGTCTGCGCGCATGGCGGTCCATTGTTCGCTGGCATCGGTCAGGACCGCTGCGGCTTCTTCGATCAGCTTGTCGCCGGAATGTTCGTGGTGGTGATGATGCGTTGCCATGGAGCCAACATAGGCGCTGGCTCCCTAATCGGCAATTGCGCCTTTAATCAGCCTGTGCGGAAGCGCGCGCGATAGAGCTGCGGGAAGTTCGATTGCAAGGCGCGAATCTTGGGTGCGTCCCAGCGCCGGATATAGGCCTGATTCGGGTTGCGATGCGCAAAATCCTGATGATAGGCCTCGGCTTCGTAGAAACGGCGATGGTCCTCGACGCGCACAACAATCGGATCGTCCCACACGCGCGAACGGCCCATCTGACGAATATAGCTCTGCGCCACAGCCCGCTGCTCCTCGTTCACGGGAATGAGCGCTGCACGGTAGTGCGATCCACGATCAGGCCCCTGCCGATTGAGCAGCGTTGGGTCTGCCACGACCGAAAAAAGGATTTCAAGCAGCTGGTCATAACGCACGGCCGAAGGATCATAGATCACCCGCACGGCTTCTGCATGGCGGGTATATCCGCCCGAAACGCGCGAATACTCAGCATTGTCAGCCGTGCCGCCGTGATAGCCCGATACCGCGCTGGTCACACCGCGCGTATGGCTAAAAACTGCCTCGACACCCCAGAAACACCCGCCTGCGAAGATGGCGGTTTGAAGACCTTGTTCATTAGCCTGACGCGTTGGCGTCGGTGCATCGAACACTTCGGCAGAAGCGCCGGTGGCTGTCAGGGAGAGGGCGCTAACCCCCAGGGCGATGGAAACCAAAAACGTCTTTGCGTGCATCAAGCTCCTCCGAGTTGTGGCACGATATTCGCCACAAGCACGGTAGCGGTTACGCCAAAACCCAGAAAAAAGGAGCGGAACAAGTCAGAGGAGAAAAGCGTCATTGGGGGGAAGTCCGAAGCAGATGTCAGTTATGGCCTAATTCGCACCCAATGTAGGGTCTGGTTACTTACCAAGGACTGAATTTGCGCGCTATTTACCGTTCATGCGCCACCGTTCGCCGCGCATGAGTGGGTTTTTGCCCCCAAAGAACGGCCAGAGACCGATCAGAGACCGATCAATGCTTAAAATGGCGCATCCCGGTAAAGACCATGGCGATGCCCGCCTCGTCAGCCGCAGCTATGACCTCTTCATCGCGCATGGAACCGCCCGGCTGGATCACCATTGTCGCCCCCGCCTCAACCGCGCTCAGCAGGCCGTCAGCGAAGGGGAAGAAGGCGTCCGAGGCCACGGCGCTGCCAACAGTCATGGGCGCATCCCAGCCCGCCGCTTCGGCGGCTTCGCCTGCGCGCATGGCGGCAATGCGAGAGGAATCGCGTCGGTTCATCTGGCCTGCGCCAATGCCCGCTGTCACATTGTCCCTGGCGTAGACAATGGCATTCGATTTGACGTGCTTGGCCACTTTCCAGGCGAACAGCGCGTCCGCCACTTCCTGCTGCGTCGGCTGGCGCTTGGTGACCACCTTCAGATCAGCGGCCCCGATCACGCCATTGTCGCGCGACTGGAACAGCATTCCGCCCGCAATGCTCTTCATCTCAAGGCCCGGACGCGCCGGGTTGGGCAATTCGTCGAGCAGGAGCAAGCGCAGGTTTTTCTTGCTCGCAAATGCAGCGCGCGCCGCATCGTCTGCGCCGGGGGCGATGACGACTTCAGTGAAAATTTGCGTGATTGCCTCGGCAGTCGGCCCGTCCAGCGGTACGTTCGATGCGACAATCCCGCCGAAGGCTGAGACACTGTCGCAGGCGAGCGCCTTTTGCCATGCCTCAAGCAGGCTTGAGCCTTGCGCAACTCCGCAGGGATTGGCGTGCTTTACGATCACCACGGCAGGCGTGTCGGCAGGAAATTCCGCCACCAGCCCCAGCGCCGCATCGGCATCGTTCAAATTGTTGTAGGACAGCTCCTTGCCCTGCACTTGCTCTGCTTGCGGCACGCCAGGCGTCGCCGGGCCATTGGGCAAATAGAGCGCCGCTTTCTGGTGCGGATTCTCACCATAGCGCAAGGTTGAACCAAGCTGAGTCGCGACGGTCAGCGCCTCTGGGAACAAAGCGCCCTGATCGGCAAAGGCGAACCAGCTGCTGATGGCCGAATCGTAAGCAGCGGTAGCAGCGAAGGCCTTGGCTGCCATGCGCTTGCGAAAGGTCAATGTGGTCGCGCCGTTATGTTCGGCCAGTTCATCATACAGGCCGTGATAATCTTCGGGATCGGTCAGGATCGTCACATAGGCGTGGTTCTTGGCCGAGGAGCGCACCATGCTCGGCCCGCCAATGTCGATATTCTCGATAATCGTGTCGCGATCCGCGCCGCTCATCACCGTGTTCACGAAAGGATAGAGGTTCACCACCACCAGATCGAT
>DFBR01000167.1:4379-4621 GCA_002367375.1 Erythrobacter sp. UBA3075
GATCGGGATCGTCGCGCACTGCCAGCAAGCCGCCATGCACCATCGGGTGGAGCGTTTTTACGCGGCCATCCATCATCTCCGGAAAGCCGGTCACGTCAGAAACATCGCGCACCTGCAGGCCCGCGTCACGCAGAGTCTTGGCCGTGCCGCCGGTGGACACCAGCTCTACACCGGCCTTCGCCAAGCGGCTGGCGAGTTCGACAATGCCGGTCTTGTCGGACACTGAAAGCAGTGCCCGCCTG
>DFBR01000053.1:0-4289 GCA_002367375.1 Erythrobacter sp. UBA3075
GCGTGGGAGGCGGCGGTGGACTGCGGCATTGCGCGGCTGGAAGATTGTGCGCTCCAGCGGGCGATAGAAGGCGAGGAGCGGCTGGTGGTTTCGTCGGGCAAACTGCTCGGCACCGAGCGGCGGCATAATGAGGCGCTGGTGATGTTCCTCCTGCGCCAACGCCGCTCTGATCGCTATGGCGCGCAGGTCCAGCCCGGCCATCCGCTCTACGAACGCATCCGCGCAGAGGTCACCGCAGAGATCGCCCAGCGCGAGGCGATGGGCGAGGATTCAGTGCTCGAAAGCCTCAACGCCAAGATCGATTTGATGCGCGAGCGGGAGGCGCAGATGCAGCTCATCCTCGCCGAGGAAGCGGAAGAGGCGGCGGCGGCGGCGGCGGGCGACTAGGCGACGCACACGAAAAAGGGGCCAAAATGAAAAGGGCGGAAGTTTCCTCCCGCCCCTTTCGGTGTCATAAGTTTCGTCCGGTCAGTCCACCGCTTCGATCACGGCGTCAACTGCAGCTTCCGCCGCACCTTCATAACCCTCTACCCGCGCTTCCATGCCCTGGGCGATGGTCAGCGTGTAGGCACCGCCCGAACCGCCATAGGCCTGCACCCGGATACGCATCATGTCGAGCAGGCCGGAGTGCTCCGCCAGCAGGCCAAGATCGACCGGCAGCATGGAATTGAGCGTGCCCGAACCGTCATCATCCGAAGTCGCCACGGCAAAGCCGAGCGGCGTGTCGAAGCCCAATTCGACGAACGGATCGATGCCGCCGCCAAAGTCGGGATCACCCTCATCCGATGCGTTCATGCGGATGGTGACTTCGCCATTGCCTGAGCGGATCGCGGCCAGCGCGTCCTCGCTCAGCTGGTACATGATCGTGGTCGGCAGCGTGGAGGCATCGCCCCATTGCGAAGCCAGCTCACCGCTTGCCTGATCGTCAAACCCGATCACCTGCAGCGGCAGTTGCGCCATCACCGGACGCTGTTCGCGCACGCGCAGAGTAAAGTCGCCCTGACTCTCGCCATAACCCATCGCGGCGATGGTATAGGTGCCGGCATCATCAAACGTGTGACGCAGCAGCGAATTGAGGCCGTTGCCGCCATCATCGTCCATGGCAATCGCCTCTCCGCTGGCATCGCGCAGTTCGAGATAGGGGTCGAGCTCGCCTTCGGACAGCAGCGCAACTTCGATCATGTCGCCCGCCTGTGCCTCAAAGGTGAACAAGTTCGGCTCACCCTGAACAGAGCCGGTTTCGCGCGCGCCATAGGTGACGGTGCGCGTGACAGGAGCGGTGTAGGTGCTGGTGGCAAGGCGCAGGTCGAAACTGCCGCCAAAACTCTCGCCCGATTCCGTCCATGAAGCATCGTAGCTGTTGACCGAAATCACGATCCGGCGCCCGTCCTCTTCACCGCGAATGCGCACGCGCGAATTCAGCTCATCACCGCCATCGTCATCCTCCGCGATCACCTCTCCGCTGGCGGCATCGGTGACGGTCACGATGGGATCAAGGTCGGAAGTCGACAGCACATCGATCTGCATGACCGATCCGGCCGGAACGGTGACTTCAAACGTCGCAGGCTCTCCGTCGATATTGCCCTGAAAGACGCGCACGTCGCTTTCCGCCTGGTCGAGATTGACCTGCGCGCTGACGACAGCAGGCGTAAGAAGCGCGGCGGCGCCGATCAGCAGCGCAGTCTTGTGGAATCCGAATCGCATGAAATTTCCCCCTTGAAAATTGATGTTGCCCTGTTGCTACCGATGGCAGCAGCCGGGTCTTAGCGGGTTGTAACTTAATCCACCTTAGCCCGGCCATTCATCGCAGAGAAGGCCAAAAAGCCAACTATCGCACCAGCCTATATGGGTTTTCATGGCATCGCGCAGATGCGCCTCACGCGTGAAGCCGAGATTGAGCAAGAGCCGGGCGGACGGCGTGTTGCGCGGATCGACATCGGCGAAAATGCGGTGGATGCCCTCTTCGCGGAACAGATGGGAGATCATGGCCGCGAGGCACTCGCGCGCAATGCCCTGCCCTTCATGCCCCGGCACGATGATGTAGCCTATTTCAGCCACCTGCGCATGCGGCGAACTGGTGAACATACGAAAAACCGGTGCGCCCCCGTCTCGCGGCACCGCCACCCAGCTTCGTCCGGCCGCCTCATCGAGCAAATAATCCGCCAGTTCAGTACGATCCGAGAAAGGTCCGCGCGACCAGTGCCGCATATGCGCTTCATCGGCGAAAGCAGGCCAGAAGGCATCGACATCCTCTGCAACAGGCGCGCGGCAGGTGAAGCGCACTGTGGTGAGGGTTGTTGGGTTAGTCATGGAATCCTTGGCAGTTTTGAGCGTTCAGGGCCATCGTGCAGGATCAAGCGCGAGCAGCTCTGACAATTGTTCATAAAGGGCTGGCTCTTCGCGGCGCATCGCCCGAGACTTCTCGAAAAAGGCAACTGTCGCTTCAGCAAAAAACTCTTGATGGTTGGATGCACCATATGGGTCAATCAGCGTGCGTTGTCCGCTTTCGACCCTTCCTACATGGCTATGGTAAGCGTCCAGCATGGCTTTTTCCCATCCCTCATACTCCTGCCCCTTACGCAATACGGGGATTCCATTGATGTGACCGGTCAGGCTGTCCAATTGATGAGCGAATTCATGAATGACGACGTTATGTCCATCTTCTTCATTGAGACCGCCTTGAAGCGCATGGTCCCATGACAAGACCACCGGCCCCCGCGCCCAGCTCTCACCAGCATTGTTCGAATCCCGCTCGTGAACGACTAGGCCGTCATGGGTGTTGTGGCCCGTGTAAAAGGCCGAAGGGTAGATTAGCACAGTTCTGAGCGTGTCGAACCAGACCGGGCTATTGGCGACCAAAAGGCAAGCTTGCGCTGCGATGGAAAGCCTCATTTCGTCATCAACTTCGAGACCATGGTACCCGTGAAAGGTGACCTGATCGAGGAACAGGTTGATTTTCCCTTCCAGCGTTTGCCGCAATAAACTTGGTAAGCGGCGAACAATAGGCACGAGCCTTGCCAGCGCTTCGCGCTGTTCCGGCGTAAGCGGCGTCGCCAAGAGTTTCTCACGCTTCCACTGCCGCGATTTGCGGCGATACAGAATACCTGCGACGAGCAAGATAAGGGGAAGCAGAGGCCAATAGCTCATCACGTTACGGGGCGGGTTCGGAGTGAGGTTCTTGCCACGCTTGACTTTTGCCCTAATCCCGAGTGACGAGCCAGTACAAATTTGGGGCCAACACCAAGTTGGAGAGGCCGCGACTGCAAACGACCCAATAGTTGAAGATCACGCAGATTCTACCGCTGCAAATTGGCAACGCATAGTCAGTTAGAGGTCTTCTCCTTGGCTAAGAATTTTTCCTGAAATTCGAAGAACTCTTTAGGCATGTTGTCGAGATCGACGAGTTTGGACGGGACACTCGATTCAATTGCCCGCCAGATCGATGCGAACGACTCAATTTCATCGTCCGTGTAATCGATCTCAGCCTGAAGCACTTGCGGGCTGTGAAACGCGTAGGCACCGACCGCAACCCAATCGACTAGGATCGCATTCGGATGTCGCTTGCCGGGAATAGTTTCGCCACACTCGGGACTGAACGATCCCAGATTTGCGATGTGTAAATTTAGCCCCTCCCCCCGCGTCTGCGCCCACATAGCCGAAGCCGGTTCAACGCGCGCGACAGCATTCATAAGTTGCATACCGCGCTCATTATCACCTGGCAGCTGATCTAGGATAATCGTCAGGTCGCCAATATCAGGCCGTCGATCCGCGATTGTGGCAAAAGGAATGCAGAGAATGGGCACGATGCCGCTGTAAACGATCGAACCCATCGCAGATTTGATCCGATAATCATATCCGTTCCAGCGCAAGGTATGCGGGATGGTGCCCTCATACAGCCACTCCGCGCCAATCTGCTTCCGCACCTCATTAACGGCATCGATTGCGAGCTGCACGAGCCGACCGTTTGAAATACCAGTGACGACGCTTGCAATTAGGTTGACTTCGCCGCCTTCGATTGCGCTCGCTATGTGCTGCACTCGCTTGGCCTTCAGGCGGCGCTTCGTGTTTTTGAAGTTTGTCGGTATGCCTTCGACACCTGCCTCTTGCGCGCGCACAATAGCTGCGAAAAAACGCTGTCATCTCTTGGATGGTTCAAGAGTTTCATCTGGCTTTGCATCGACGAAGACGTGAGCGTCATACACATCTGGTTGCATACTCTCTACCAAATACGGGCCATCGGTTTGAGTGAATTCCAAATCACAAATCGGCAGTTAGCCAACGACCTATTT
>DFBR01000053.1:4383-6205 GCA_002367375.1 Erythrobacter sp. UBA3075
GCATCAGCCACCAGCGGCATCGGCAGGATGGCGCGGCCCATTCCGGCGAGTGCGGAGGACAGCACTTGTCCCGCATTGCCCACTTGCAGGCCGACATCTGATCCAGCGGGCGGCTCGTATGTCGGCCAGCTGATCCAGCTGTCAGGCGCACCCGGCGCCGCGACGGTGACACGGCAGCCATCGATTAGTTGTGCGCCCTCCAGATCATCTGGCCCGTCTACCAGCCTTATCGCGAGATCGAGATTGCTTTCAGTAAAGTCGGCGTTTTCGTCCGCCACCAGCAGGAAGCGCGCTTCGGGATTGGCCTGGCGAAATTCCGCCAGACGCGGGGCGAGCCATTGAGCATAGAATTCGCGCGGTGCGGCGATGGCGTAATTGCTGCTCGATTGCCCGGCCTGCATCGCCTGCACGCTTTCCTCGAACCGCAGAAANNCCTTCGCGCAAGGGATCCAGCCCCGCCTCGGCCTCATCGGTCAGTTCCAGCCCCTTGGAGGTGCGGCGGAACAATACCACGCCCAGCACATCTTCGAGCGCCCGGATCTGCTGGCCGACAGCGGCCGGCGTCACCGCCAGCTCGTCCGCAGCGCGGGTGAAGCTGAGATGGCGCGCGGCGGCATCGTATACGCGCAGGGCGTTCAGGGGCAGGTGTGTGCGTTTCATGGCTCTTGGCTTTGCATCTAGGCAGGGGCGCGCTGGTGGGCAAGCGACTTGACCGCCATGTCGCTTGGCCACAAACAACACGCAAGTCCTTGGGGAGTTGTTGATGATCCGTTTCGTATTCCGCCTGTTGATTGCCTCATGCGTCGCAATCGCAGCGCCCGTTTCAGCGCAGAGCTTTCTTGAAGGGCAGTTTGACCCGGCGATACCGACGCTGGAGGAGGTGGCTGGCCATCGTTCGGGAGAGCAGGTCACCCGGCCCGAAGTGCTGGTGGAATATCTTCAGGCGCTTGCCGAGGCTGCGCCGGAGCGGGTGCGGCTCATGGAATATGCGACCAGCTGGGAAGGCAGGCCGCTGGTTTATGCGGTGATCTCCAGTGCTGAGAACATGGCGCGGATCGATGCCATTCAGGCGGATATGCAGCGTATTGCGGGTGGCGGTATGCCGGACGCGGACAGCGTGCCGGTGACGTGGCTGAGTTACGGCGTGCATGGCGATGAGATCAGCTCCTCCGATGCAGCCTTGGTAACCGCCTACCACCTGCTCGCCGCGCAGGGTGACGAACTGGTCGATACCATCATGCGCGAAAGCGTGGTGATTATTGATCCGAGCCAGAACCCCGATGGGCGCGCGCGTTTCACCAACAGCTTTTACCAGCAGCTCGGCATTGCCCCTTCACCCAATCGTGCCAGCGCCGGGCATGACCAGCCGTGGCCGGGTGGGCGCTTCAACCATTACCTCTTTGATCTCAACCGCGACTGGTTCGCCCTCACCCAACCCGAAACGCGCGGCAAGGTAGAGGCAGTGCGCGATTGGGCTCCGGTGGTGTTTGTGGACGCGCATGAAATGGGCGGCGATTCGACCTATTTCTTCCCGCCGAGCGCGGACCCGTTCAACCCCTACATCACCGCCGATCAGCGCGCGAAGCAGAACCTGCTGGGGCGCAACAACGGGCAGTGGCTCGATATGCTGGGCGTTCCCTATTTCACGCGCGAGGTCTTTGATGCCTTCTACCCCGGCTACGGCGACACATGGCCGACGCTGAACGGTGCCGTGGCGATGACGTTCGAACAATCCAGCGCGCGGGGCCTGGTGTGGGAACGCAGCAACGGCGAAATGCTGACCTATGGCGAAGGCGTGCGCAACCACTTCGTCACCTCGCTG
>DFBR01000189.1:0-659 GCA_002367375.1 Erythrobacter sp. UBA3075
GGCCAGACCGTGGATTTTTGGGCCGTAGGCGATGTTGTCATAGATCGACTTGGGGAACGGATTGGGTTTCTGGAACACCATGCCCACGCGGGCGCGCAACTGCACGACATCCATGCCGCTGGAGTAGATATCCTCTCCATCCAGTTCGATCGTGCCTTCCACTCGGGCAGAAGGGATCGTGTCATTCATGCGATTGAGCGCGCGCAGGAAGGTTGACTTGCCGCAACCCGACGGGCCGATAAAGGCGGTCACATATTCGCTGAACACATCGACCGAGACTTCGTCGATCGCCTTCTTGTTACCGTAGTAGACCGACACGTCTTTCGCACGCATCTTCACTTCGGCAGTTTCCACGTTTTCCGCTGAAGGCGCGCCAGCCTGCGACTGGTCGGGGAGCGGATTGGCCTCTGCGGGCGCGTTGTTGAGTTCGCTATGCATTACCATTTCTTCTCGAAGCGGTTGCGCAGATAAATGGCGAGGCCATTCATCAGCAGGAGGAATACCAATAGCACGATAATCGCTGCGCTGGTGCGTTCGACAAAACCGCGGTCGATTTCGTCCGACCACAGGAAAATCTGCATCGGCAGGACTGTGGCATTGTCAGTGAATCCGCTGGGCGGTGAAGAGACAAAGGCGCGCATTCCGATCAGCAGCAGCGG
>DFBR01000189.1:814-12802 GCA_002367375.1 Erythrobacter sp. UBA3075
GCCGCAAGGTTGTTGATCGAAACTTCGATCAAATCGGTCCAGCGGTTCTTGGGCGCATATTCCTCCAGATAGAGTGCTGCGAGTACGCCAATCGGGAAAGCCAGCAGCAAGGTCACGATCATCGTCAGGATTGAGCCCTTGAGCGCTCCCCAAATGCCGACCAGTTGTGGATCGGTGGCGTCGGCGCGGGTCAAAAAGCCGCTGTCGAAATTGTCCTGCAACAAGCCGCGATCGGCAAGATTAGTGGCCAATGGCTGCAAGGCCAACTGACCATCGCCTGCATAGGCACTGGCCAGGTCTTCGGACGTTGGCAGCCAGAATTCACTTTCCTGGCGCAGCAGCGCAGGGTTGGAAAAAACCTCGCGGGCAACGATACGCCAAGATTCACTGTTGATGTGCTGGGCAGCCTCTTCGCCAAGACTTTGCTCGGCACTGAACTGGACGACCTCACGCAGGCCCTGTCCACTCAGCCGCTGCACGGCCTCGTTTTCATTGATGACCTGCGGCGGAAGCGAGAGGCCCATTTCAGGGAAATCGACCGCCACCTTCAATTCAGAACGCTGAAAACCGCCAATTCCATTTAGCGCCATCGTGATGAGCAGGAACAGCAGCACCGCAACCGAAAAGATGATGGCAGAAAGACCAAGCGCCTTGAACCGGCGTTCGGCAGCATAGCGTTTCTTCAGCCGTGCTTCGAAAGCCGGCGTGCGGGTGGGAGGAAGCCCTGCTGCGGGGCCTGTCGCGGAAATGTTGGCCGTCTCACTCATAGGCTTCGCGGAACCTCTTTACGACGCGCAAAGCGATGAAATTCAGCGCTAACGTAACCAAAAACAACACAAAGCCGAGCGCGAAAGCGGCCAGCGTCGCCGGGTGATCGAAGCTGCCTTCGCCGGTCAGGAGCGCAACAATTTGCACAGTGACGGTAGTCATTGAGTCGAGCGGATTGGCCGACAAATTTGCGGCCGTAGAGGCGGCCATCACCACGATCATCGTCTCACCAATAGCACGGCTAATCGCCAGCATCACGCCGCCAACGATCCCCGGCAGTGCGGCGGGGACTATCACGCGGCTGATCGTTTCATTGGTTGTTGCACCCATGGCCAGCGAACCATCGCGCATTGCCTGCGGCACAGCGGCAATGGAATCGTCGGCCATCGAGCTGACGAAGGGAATGATCATCACCCCCATCACCAGTCCTGCAGCGAGCGCGCTTTCGCTCGATGGATTGCTCGCGCCCAGCGAAATCGCAAAATCGCGAATGGATGGTGCGATGGTGAGTGCGGCGAAATATCCGTAGACGACGGTCGGCACACCGGCGAGGATTTCCAGCGCGGGTTTAACCCAGCTGCGCAGCTTTGGATGAGCATATTGAGTGAGGTAGATCGCGCTCATCATGCCTAGTGGAATGGCAACGACCATGGCAATGATCGCACCGATAAACAGCGTACCCCAGAACAGCGGGATTGCTCCGTAGCGGTCGCCATCGGGATGGGCTGCGTTCCCCATCGGATCAGGATTCCACTGAGTGCCGAATAGGAAATCTATCGGTGAGATCATGCTGAAGAAGCGCACCGTCTCAAACACCAGTGTCACGAAAATGCCAAATGTCGTCAGAATGGCGACCAGCGAGGCAATCAGCAGCGCAGCCAGCACCAGCCGCTCGACTTTGGTGCGCGCGGCGAAGTCGGGCTTAAGCCGGAGGAATGCCCATGCCGCTCCGGCAAGTGCAATCAGGATGCCGACGATCAGTCCGATCAGATCGTAACGAGCAATTGCCTCACGAAAGGGCTCAGCAAGCGCGTAGGCCTCTTCATTCAGAATTCGAGTGTCGGCACCCCCTGCGATGTTGCGCGCCTCAATCAGGATCGCATCGCGCAGAAGCCCGAATTCCGGGAGCTGTTCTGCCTGCGGGCTGGCGAGTACTTGGGATAGGACCAATTGGCCGGAAATCGCATTCCAGACTATGAACCACAGGATTAGCGGCACTCCGATCCAGAGCGCCGCATACCAGGCGTGATAGCTCGGCAGGGCAGCGATTCGCCCGTGCGGTGCATCGCGCTTGAATGTCCACGCACGCGCACGGGCCACAAGCCAGCCGGCAAGTCCGAGCCCTAGGGCCAACAGAAACGGCAAAGCTGGTGACATCGCTTTGTTTCAGTCCCCTATTGCAAGTCTTCAGCAGTCAAAGTCGGGAGTTCAGTAGTAGCGGCGGTCATGGCTTCCATGACCTCGCCACGATTCGTAACCAAACCGATTTCTGCCAGTGGACCGTCTTCGCCCCAATTGGCAACCCATGTGGAGAGGAATTCCTCAATACCGGGGATGATCCCGATATGCGCCTTTTTCAGATAGATGAAGAGCGGACGAGCACCAGGGTAGTCGAAGCTGGAAATGTTCTCGTAGGTCGGTTCGACACCGTTCATCGAAAGGCCCTGCACACGGTCCGAATTAGCATCGAGATAGGAAAAGCCGAACACGCCTACGGCATTCGCGTTGCCTTCGATCTTTTGCACGATCAGATTGTCTTGCTCGCCCTGATCGACATATTTTCCGTCCGAACGTACTTCGGTGCATATGCGGTCGTGCGCATCTTCTTCCAATCCTTCAGGAAGCGGGCCGGCTTCGCAGCCAACTTCGAGGATCAGCTCGGCCAGCGCGTCACGCGTGCCCGAAGTAGAAGGTGGGCCGTAAACCAGGATCGGCAGATCGGGGAGCGAAGGATCTACATCGCTCCAGGTCTCGTTGGTCTGCTCCTCGCCGTAAGGATTGGCGGCGATGGCGCGGTAGACGATTTCCGGGGTCAGATCCATCTCAATGCCGCCACGGGCGCTGGCAAAGGCGATCCCGTCCATGCCAACCTGAATTTCGACGATCTCTTCAACACCATTCGCCTGACATGCCTCGAACTCACTCAACTTCATACGGCGTGATGCATTGGCGAAATCGGGCGTGTTATAGCCAACGCCGCGGCAGAACCGATCGATCCCGCCGCCAGTGCCAATGGATTCGACGTTCGCGGCCGGAAAATCGGGATATTCGCGCTTGAACTCTTCCGAAATTCGGGTTGCGAAAGGATATACGGTGGAGGATCCTGCTGCGTGGATGGCATCGCGGCTGTCACCGCTGGCACCGTCCTGCGAGCCGCAGGCTGTAAGGGCGGTCGCGGCGAGCGCGATGGCGGCGATGGTAATTTTCTTCATGGTCGTGTCCCTCTCGGTTGCGAATATTGAGCTAGCTGCCCCTGACGTGTTCACGCAAAGGGCGAAGGTTGATTGTCTAGAAATCGAATTCAACGCGCATTCCGACGACGTCAGCGCTGTAATCGCGGTCGCCCGAGGGCAGCGCGAAGGCTGCATCGTCATACTCCAGCCTGCCGTAGTTGATTTGGAAACGGGTGTGGTCGGTGCTGGTCCAGATCAGTGAGGTCAGGAAACCGTTCTGTGTTCCGCCAAGGATTCCGGCGTCGGCATCATTCAGTTCAAGATAGTCATAACGGACATTGAGCTGCACCGCGCCAATCCCGCCTTCTCCGACCGGGTTCGCTGGGCGCGTGCGATTAAAGCGGCCACCGCGGTAACCGCGGCTGTCTCCCGGGGTTAGGAACACGCCAGCTTCGACGAACCCGCCGTGGAAAGTGGCGTCTTGCATGATCGGCAGGCCCGAAACTTCCTGCCGATATCCCTCGGCAGCAACATGGAACGGGCCATTGATCGCCGCGAATTCGAGGCCTGCTCCGAATTCGCTTGTCGCGTCAAAGCGGTCTGTGTTGATTAGGCGATTGGAAGTGAAGTGCACCAGCGGGCGCTGGCGATAACGCACGGTCTCTCCATCACCGATTTCGGCATAGTGTAGCGAACCGCCAAAGTGCAGCTGCGTGGCGCCGACTTCGGGGAAGAAGGCAGCGCGGCCATCCACGCTCCAGCGATTGCTGCCGGGCAGGTCTTCGAGATTGTCGGTGAATACACCGCCAGAGATCAGCACATTATCGCCGCCATATTCCACCGCCACACCGGCGCGGCGGGTGAAGCCGAAAGCGTCGGTAAAGGCCGCACGCTCGATGAAGGATGTAAAGCGGCTGCTGGTCAGCTCTTCCATCGATTGGAAATTGTTGAACTGGCCGACCATAATGTCAAAATCGCCCGCGCCATATTCGATCAGGGCATCGGTGATGGTCACTTCGTTGCCGGCAAAGTCCACCTCCATCTTGTAGGAGAAACCGCCAGGAATATCGCCGCTGACGCCAAGGCGTGCGCGGCGCGCTTCTGCGTCAAAACCGTCGGCCAGGCCGAGTCCATCGGGCAGGGCGGTCCACCCCGCGTCCAGCATCAGGCGACCGAACGGCTTGAACGTGAACCCGTCCTCGTTTTCGACTTCGGCCGCAGCACCCATGCTACCTTGCGTCGATGACTGTGCCGGTTGCGCATCACTTTCTTGCGTATCCTGCGCCCAAACCGGGCAGGAAATCGCCATCACCGCAGCAGCGGAAAGAAGAAGTGTTGAGCGCATGTTTCGTGCTATTCCGTGTAGAAGTCTGACTTGTGGCAACGCGCTTATGTCAGGCACATTACGGTTTTATGACATCGAAAAATGACTTGTGGAAACTGCGGTGCAGCGCCTGCGCGATTGCTATGAAGAAACCGTAGGTAGGCGGACTGTCACAGTCGTGCCTGCGCCCTTTTCGCTGGTAATGTCGAGCCGTCCGCGATGGCGTTCGACGATATGCTTGACGATAGCGAGGCCAAGACCGGTTCCGCCCACTGCTCGGCTGCGGCCTGGGTCTGTGCGATAGAAACGGCGGGTAAGGTGCGGAAGGTGCTCCGCATCGATACCTTCGCCGCGATCGGTGATTTCAAGCACCGCCATCGCCCGTTCGCCTTTTCGCACCCTGACAGTGACTGGCGTATCGGACTGGCCGTATTTCAATGCGTTATCGACGAGATTGCGGACCAATTGCTCCAGCTGGCTGTGATCGCCACGTACCAAGACGCTTTTCTTCGGCATTTTCAGCTTTATGCGCTCCAACTGTTCAAATCCTGCGCTGTCCCGTGCTGCTTGACTGACCAATTGGTTGAAGTCGAGCTCTGTACTGGGGAAGTCATGCTTTTCCGCCTCGGCGCGGCTTAGCGACATGAGGTCTTCGACCAGCGCCTGCAATCGTCGCGCCTCGCGCAGGACAGTAGCGTAAAATGCCTTCACTTTTTCCGGAGGGACAGCATCGCCCTCCTCCTTCAGCGTTTCCATATAGCCGATGATCGACGCCAGCGGCGTACGTAATTCGTGGCTGGCATTGGCGACGAAATCGGTATGGGCGCGGCTGACGTCAGCTTCCGACGTGCGATTGATGAGTTCTACCAGGCAATAACGCTCATCAATTCGTTGCAACGTCATCTGCCAATTGCTGCGTGGTCCTGTCAGCCCCTGAATGGAGGCACTGCCACCTTCTTGGCGGGAGAGTAGGTCGATGGCGGCCGGGTGACGCAAGGCGACGCGCGCGTCCTGACCGACAACGTGCTTGCCGATTGCCTCGCGCGCCTGGGCATTGGCAACGATAATTCGGTTCTCGTCGAGCAGCAGGATGGCCAGGCCCGAATGCTCAATCAGGTCGCGCATCCCGGCAGGGCTGATCGTCATTCCATCGATCGTTTTTTCAGTAACTGCGGCAGGCGGCGGCACGGCGATCCAGAAGGACGCGGCCCACACCGCCAACATGGCGAGCACCAGCCAGACGTCGACACCAGAGGCAAGCAGCGCCACCCCGGTAATTGCCGCGAGAAAAAGTCCGGCCGATGGCACAAAACGCCCTTCCATATGCGCAGCCATAGCCACAGTTTTGTGACAAACGCCATCGTTAGCCGCGCAAATTTGTCGACAGTAAAGGCGGCGCGACCGGAGCCGCGCGGCATGAAGTGCCAACAGTGTAAAGGGGAAGCGCCAATTCAGCGCGCCATCGGTGGTGACCCCTACGGGAATCGAACCCGTGTTTCAGCCGTGAAAGGGCCGCGTCCTAACCGCTAGACGAAGGGGCCACACGCGATGGAGGGGCGCACTTAGGGGTGTCGCGCGTGGCGGTCAAGCCTTGTCGCACAGGATACATCACAAACTTGCGTCAATCGGCCCAGGCAGCGTCTTCGAGATGCAATTCTGCGGCCGGTTTGCTGCCCCAGTCATCAATCTTCGCACGGCCAGCGAGCCAAAGCCGTCGTCCCTTTGCGCCGTGGAGAAGTGTTTGACCCATTTCGCTGTTCGCGGCGCGGAAAGCGATGCCCTTGAAGCGAGCGCCGTCTTGTCCCGCAGCAATCACGCGCAGGTGATCGCTGCCTACGATATCGGCCTTAACCAAATGCACCGGACCAACAGCGATACGAGGACCGGGCCAGCCAACGCCATAGGGGCCGGCACCCTCAAGCGTTTCGACCAATTCGGGAGTCAGCCCGCCCGGAGCCAGTGCCAGATCGAGCACCATTTGCTGTTCTGCACTCGCGCGAGCAACCGGGCCGGAAAGATGATCCGCCAGCCAATCCGAGAAGGCGTCCAACCGGTCCGATGCGATGGTCAGCCCCGCCGCCATGGCATGACCGCCGCCTTTGACCAGCAATCCTGCCTCGGTCGCGCCGATGATCGCCGCGCCAAGGTCCACGCCGGGGATTGAACGGCCCGAACCTTTGCCTTCGCCAGCGTCGTCATCCAGCGCGATAACCACGCTGGGCTTGCCTGACTTTTCCTTGATTCGCCCGGCGACGATCCCGATTACGCCGGGATGCCAGCCGTGGCCCGCGCAGACGACAATTGGGCGATTGTGCTGGGCGCTAAGCTGTTCCTCCGCCGCTTCCTGCACTGCCGCCTCGATCGCGCGGCGCTCTTCATTGAGGCGGGAGAGCTGTTCAGCAATGTCGCGTGCTTCGCCAGCATCCTCGGTCGTGAGCAGTCGCACACCCAGCGTCGCTTCGCCCACGCGGCCACCAGCATTGATTCGCGGACCAAGTGCAAATCCGCAATCGCTCGCGGCAGGAGCGGCTTTGAGGCGGCTGGCATCGATCAGCGCGGCCATACCGGTGTTCGCGCGCTTCGCCATCACTTTGAGGCCCTGCGCCACGAAGGCGCGGTTTAGCCCGCGAATCGCGGCGACATCGGCCACAGTGCCGAGCGCCACGAGATCGAGCAGCGACATCAGGTCCGGCTCTGCCCTGTCCTCGAAATAACCGCGTTGACGCAAGGTTCGGACGATCGCGACCGCCAGGACAAAGGCGACGCCCACCGCCGCGAGGTGGCCGTGCTCGGCGGCAAGATCGCTCTCGTCCAGCCGGTTCGGGTTGACCAGCGCATAGGTGCGCGGAAGCTCAGGTGAGCATTTGTGATGGTCCACCACAATCACATCGATACCGGCATCATGCGCCATGCCCAGCGCTTCATGCGCCATTGCCCCGCAATCGACGGTGACGATCAGGCTGGAGCCATCCTCGCCAATCCGCAAAAGAGCCTCACCGCTGGGGCCGTATCCTTCGAGCAGGCGGTCAGGAATGTAGTGATTTGCATCATGTCCGAGCATTCGGATCAGGCGGATAAGCAGCGCCGAGCTGGTCGCGCCGTCGACATCGTAATCGCCGTACACTGTCAGCGGTTCGCGCGCGATCACGGCTTCAGCAATGCGCTCTGCCGCGCGGTCCATATCAGCGAAAGCGGACGGATCGGGCAGAAAGCCGCGCAGGTTGGGCTGACGATGTTTGTCCAAGTCTTCACGCGTAACGCCGCGCGACAGCAGCAGCTGCGTGGTGATGTCCTCTTCCAGCCCCACGATCCCGGCGGCAATCTCCATATTGCCACCGCGCCATCGCCAGGCTTTTCCCGACAGTGATTGCTCGACACCCAGAACTGCGACTTTCGTGCTCATGACAATGGCCTATAGTGCAGGGTGATGTGTGGGAAGGGATGTCCGCTGGCTCTCGACAGAAAGCGTGGTTACGTAAAGTGCTAAACAGCCCGGTAACTAATAAGTTACAAGTAAATGGCTATGACTCGACGCCACGCCGATTTAGCGGCATCTGAATTGACACCAAAAAGGGGGTTTGGTTCGATAGCGAGTGCGCAAAGCCTTGAGTCGAATAGCGTTGCTTCTGCCGTTTCGCTGATTTTTGCGGCGGACAAACGGCCCTGCGCTCGTGATATTCGGGAATTGGCGGAGAGGTTGGGGCAGTTCACCCTCAGCATCGACCCTGCAGTGGATGGCGGGGAAGATGAAGGTTGGGTCGAATTGCTGGCCAATGGCCTGACCTTCGATCTGGTCGGACTCGCCCCAAATGTCGCGAAAGCCTTACCTGAATGCGAGCATAGATTCGCCTTGCCGGACGGTTTTGATTCGGCAGGAATGGAAGCGATTACCCTGACGCCCGGCCCGCATTTGTCAGGCGGAGGCGCGATGTTCCCGGTTGTGCGCTGCCTCGCATTGCTGGCAGCGCAATTGTCGGAATTGGACAGTATCCAAGCGGTCGCATGGCATACTGCACGTACATTCAGCGCGCCCGACTATTTCCGCCGCGGAGTGATGAACTGGATTGAAGGCGGCGTGTTTCCCGGCCTCGGGCTGACCGCTCTGACGACCAATCCTGACGGGGCAATGCAGACCAAAGGGCTGTCGCTTTTCACCAGTCAGGAATTGCGCCTTTCGCCGGAGATGTGCGCCGATCGCACAGAGGCGGCCAAGGTGGCGTTGCGGCTGGTCAACTGGCTTGTTGAGCATGGCCGGATAGAGCAGCCGTTCACCTTCACCGGACCTGCAGGAGAGACATTGGAGCTTGAACCTGTGGATAACTTTGGCATTGTTCAGGTGTGGAGAAGGTCACACTAACGAGCTTCGCTGGACGAGCATTCGCCGACAAGATTGTCGGGTCTCGAGCGCATTTGCCGTTCAGGTCGGTCAACCGCCGTGGTCGATCGGGCTTTCTCGAAGATATGCAACGTCATCACCTGTTGCCGCGCCAGCTGTTGCGTGACGACTGCTTTGGCGAGCTGTTTCAGGTGTTGGGCCAGCGCTACGTGGGATTCGACGATTTTCGTGCCAATGGGCTGTTGCTTCCGGCCAGCACGTCGGCAGCGCTGACCACGGGCTTGCCGCTGCATCGCGGTCCGCATCGTATCTACAATGAACTCGTTGCGCAGCGGGTGGGAAAGGTGGAGGCCAGCTGGAAGCGGACGAATCTGCGCAGCCCGGAGATGGCGCGTGAAGAGGCGCTTATGCGGCTGAGCCTGCTGCAAAGTGCGCTTCGCCGCCGCCTGATGCAGCGTGAAAGGGGCGCTCTGGTGCTTAATCGCAAAGACCCGTTTCGCGCTGGTGTCGACTTCACAGAACTTGATGCGATGGCAGAATTGCTGTGGTCGGCCAGCGATCCAATCGGCTAGCGGCGCTTACGCGGCTTCCTCAAAGATTGGCCATTCACGTTTCAGAACTCGCAGCAACTCCGCTGGTTCTTGCGAAGTGTTGAGCCAACGTTCGAGCCTGCGGGAGGCTTCACCCAGTTCTGGCTCACCGAAATTCGCCGCCACACCTGCCAGCTTATGCAATTGGCGCGCCAGTTCATCCCAATCGGTCTGGTCTGCCTCGGTATCAAGCGTATGACGAAGACTTGTCACGATCTCGTTCTTCCGGTCACGATAACGGTCTTGCAGGCCCGTCATCGATGACAGGGTGGGAGAGCTGATGTCAGGTCCGGTTTCGCGCGGTTTCTTGCGCTCCTTCCCGGCCCCTTGCCTTGCTCTCCCATCGGGTGCCAGCCAGCGCGCCAATTCGCGCGCCAGTGCCACGGTCGTCACTGGCTTGCCGAGATGCGATTGCATGCCCGCTACATTGCAATTCGCGATGTCATCGGGGTAGCAATTGGCGGTGAGTGCTATGATCGGCAGGGTCTTCGCGTCATAGCCCAATGCGCGCAGGCGGCGGGTCGCTTCAAGTCCATCGACTCCGGGCATCTGCAAATCCATCAGCACTGCCTGAAACGGTATCTCGGCCTTGTCAGCCTCGATGACCGCGCTGACCGCCTGTTCTCCGTTTTTGACCAGTTGCGCATCCAGTTGAAGCGTATGGGCCATGGACATAATCAGTTCCTGATTGATGCCATGATCCTCTGCGATAAGGATATGCGCGCCGGTCAGGCAGGACAGTGCATCGGCCTCGGAGATAGCTGGCAATGTGGTTGCTGGCATCACGGCCGCCTTGACCGGGGCGAGCGGCAGGCGGACGGTGAACTGCGTGCCAACGCCGCGCTTGGAATGCACGCTGATCTGGCCGCCCATCATCGTGACGAGCTGACTACTGATGGCGAGGCCCAGGCCAGATCCGCCAAAGCGCCTCGCTGTGGAACCGTCTTCCTGCACAAATGGCGAAAAAATGTCCTCGAGCCGCGTTTCTTCGATCCCGATTCCGGTATCGATCACCGAAATGAGCAGTGAGCGGCCTTCGGTCGAATTTTCCATGCGCGCTTCAACATCGATACCTCCTGTTTCCGTGAATTTTACCGCATTGCCGACCAAATTGAGCAGGATTTGACCGATGCGAAGCTGATCGAGTTGCAGAAATTTCGGGACGGCATCATCGACCCAGACGCTGACAGACAGTCCCTTTGCGCGAGCAATCGATTCGACCAGGTCGGCGCAATGCGAGAGCCTATAGCGCAGATCAGTGGGCTCCGGAACGATACTCAACTCGCCCGATTCGATCTTGGCATGGTCGAGGATATCGTTGAGCAATTGCATCATCGCGCGACCGGAATCGGCGATCAATTGCACCTGACCGCGCTGATCTTCGTCCAGATCGGTCTCCAGTAACAGCTCGGTAAACCCGATTACGCCGTTCATGGGGGTCCGGATATCGTGACTCATATGCGCGAGGAAGGTTGACTTGGACGCCGCCTCATTTTCCGCATTATCGCGCGCAATCTTGAGCTTTTCCTCCATTTCCTTGAGCCGTCCAATATCAAAATTGCACCCGGCATAGCCGCAAAATTGGCCGTCGGAATTGAATTCGGGTTGGCCCATACTGACCAACCATCGTTCGCCGCCGCTGGGATGCAGCCAACGAAATTCTGTCGAAAATGGTTCGCGTCGCGACACAGCCAGCGTCCATACGGACAGGACGTCAGCTCGGTCGTCATGATGGATCAAGTTCACCCACGGCACGTTGAAGTCTTCAGCTTCTGCAAATCCGGACAAGTCTCTCAATGCCTGATTCACGAACACAAACCGTCCTGACGAGTCTGTTCGCCACAGTCCTGCAGGCGTAACCTCAGCCATCGCCTGAAAATTCAATGCGGCCACATTGGAATCGTTTTGCAACCGTATTTGCCGTTCGTGCAGAGCGCGAATGATGATCGCGGACAGCGCGCCTCCAGCGACAAAGGCAGCGATCAGGGTAACGTAGGTGATGAGCGCGGACATGACACGCCAGTAGGTCCTGACTGACTAGCGTAAGCCAATCAAGGACCTCCGGATTGGCCCTTAGGGTGCGTGCAGTATCGCCTTAAAAGCGCTGCGTGCCCGGTCCGTGTGAGGCGCTGTTGGCCGCGCTGAGCAAGGCGCGCACGCCTGCGGTCGCGACATCTTCATCGACGCCCACGCCCCAACCGACGCGGCCCTCTGGAGTCTTGAATTCAATGTAGGCGGCAGCGCGCGAGTCCACGCCCGTGCCCAGCGCGTGTTCGGAATAATCGGTCACTTCGAAATCGAGTCCGAAAGTTTCGCGCAAGGTCGCAAGGACTGATGAAATCAGGCCCTTGCCGCGCCCGGATACGCGCTGCGCTTCGCCATCGACTTCGACTGTCCCGGTGAATATCTTGGTGCCATCCGATGCGCTGGTTTCCTCGTAATCGACCAGCGCAAAGCGGCGCTTGTCGACTTGAAGATAATAGGTTTTCCGGAAACATTCCCAGATGTCAGCGGCGTTGAGTTCGCGGCCCAACTCGTCTGCCATGAATTGCACGTGGCGGGAGAAATCGGCTTGCA
>DFBR01000190.1:0-2384 GCA_002367375.1 Erythrobacter sp. UBA3075
GGGTTCGACGAATTGCTCGCGCTGTGCGGCGGCTGCTGCTCCTGCGCGACCTGCCATGTGCATGTCGATGCGTCCTTCAAGGACAAGCTTCCCGAAATGGGCGAAGACGAGGACGACCTTCTCGATTCCAGCGATCACCGCAACGAAAGCTCGCGCCTGTCGTGCCAGATCCCGTTCACCGGCGATCTTGACGGGTTGAAGGTGACCATCGCCGAAGAAGATTAAGTAGCGGAGCGTGAGCCCACCCCGCTGCGACTAGGCTCACCTTCGGTTCACCAAGTCTCGCTCCCCTACCGCCTGCGGGAGGGGGCGGGGGGTGGGCCTGCTCAGCGACCGAAATCCTTGCTAGCTCGCCGGTCACACCCTAACTTATCGTTATGACCAACGCTCCTGTCCGCACCGACACACTCGACCTCATCGGCAATACGCCGCTCGTCCTCCTGTCAGGAGCGAGCGAGGCGGCGGGCTGTGAAATATGGGGCAAGTGCGAATTCGCCAATCCCGGAGCCAGCGTAAAGGACCGCGCTGCGCTGTGGATCATCCGTGATGCAGAGGCGCGCGGAGAGCTGAAGCCCGGCGGAACGGTGGTCGAGGGCACGGCGGGCAACACCGGGATCGGCATCGCGCTGGTCGCCAATGCGCTGGGCTACAAGACAGTAATTGTGATGCCAGACAATCAGTCGCAGGAAAAGATGGACACTTTGCGGGCACTAGGCGCGCAGCTTGTCACCGTTCCGCCGACCAAATTCGCCGACCCCAATCACTTCGTCCACACCAGTCGCCGCATTGCCGAGGAAACCGACAATGCGATCTGGGCTAACCAGTTCGACAATGTCGCCAACCGTCGCGCGCATATCGAAGGGACTGCGCCCGAAATCTGGGAGCAGATGGAAGGCCGCGTTGATGGCTTTACCTGCGCCGTGGGCACCGGCGGCACGCTGGCGGGTGTCGGTATGGGTTTGAAGGCGCAGGATGAGGGTGTGCGCATCGCGCTCACCGATCCGCATGGCGCAGCGCTCTACAATTATTACGCCAATGGCGAATTGAAATCCGAAGGCTCTTCCGTGGCAGAAGGTATCGGGCAAGGCCGTATTACGGCGAATCTCGAAGATGCACCGATCGACGACCAATTCCGTATTTCCGATGAGGAGGGCCTGGACTGGGTCGCTCGCCTGCTGCGCGAGGAAGGGCTGTGCCTAGGTCTGTCTTCGGGCATCAACGTTGCCGGTGCGGTCGCGTTGGGACGCAAACTCGTTGCCGAGGGGCACGAAGAGCCTCGCATCGCTACGATCCTGTGCGACAGCGGCTTTCGCTATCTCTCCACGCTCTACAACGCCGAATGGCTGGCGAAGAAAGGCCTGCCCGTCTTTGACTGGCTAGGTTCATCTTGATCGGGTAGGATTGGCACCATGGTTTTGGACCCGCGTGATCTGCTCAGGCCCCGCTTGACCTCGCAAGAGACAGCTTCTGCATCGGCAGAAATTGTGTCTGTTCCACTGGGCGGCACGCGGGCAGAGCGTTTGCAGCGACTTCAGGTCGGTGTTTTTGGTATTTTCACAATGGTGCTGGTGATCGCGCTCGCCGATATCGTGAACAGCCGCGCGCAGGAGACTGAGGCGAATGCCGTGCCAGAGGCCGCGCCGACCGTCGTCGCCATCGAAACCAGCCCGCCGAGCGATCCTCTTGTCGATGCCGGGGTGGCACCGGAATTGCCTGCCGAGCCGGTTGTTCCGATTGCCGAACCTGCGGGCGATCCAACAAGCGATGTTCCGCCGCCAACAACCGTGCAGAATGCTCCGCTTCAATAAGATGATCAGTTTGGCGATTTGGGCCGTGGGCCTGCTCGCTTTGTCTGCCATTCCGGGCCGAGCGCAGGAGGATGGGCGGTCACTGGGGTATGGCGAGCAATCGACAATCGGTCTGATGGGTACAATTCCGATCTATTGGGGCGAAGTTGCTGGCTTTGACGAGTTGGTGACTGGCGAAGCGCCATCGCATTGGGCGCGTGATGTGCTGGAGCGCCGCGCGCAGCTTGCTCCGCTCGATTACCTGTCCGATGAAGCTCTTGCGCCTTATCGCCACCTGCTTCTCGCCCAACCGCGCGGGCTGAGCGGGGAAGAGAATGTCGCATTGGATGCCTGGGTGCGCGAAGGCGGGCGGCTGCTGCTGTTCGCTGATCCGTGGATGACCGGGGAATCGCGTTTTCACATTGGTGACAGGCGCAGGCCGCAGGATGTCACTTTACTATCGCCAATCCTTGCCCGCTGGGGTCTCGAGTTGATGATGGATGCCACGCAAGAGAAGGGACCGGATGTGGTGGACCGTGCCGACGGGCTGCTGCCGGTCAACATGTTCGGCGTTTTTCGCACGCTTGGCGAGGGTGG
>DFBR01000190.1:2537-4785 GCA_002367375.1 Erythrobacter sp. UBA3075
TCGGACGAAAGTGACGGAAATCCGGCATTTATGCTTGATGAGCAGCAACCGAAGGGTGCAATCGCCACGGAGAATCTGCGCCAATAAAAACAAAGGCTTAGGCGCTTCTCCCACAATTTCCCGTAATTTCCCCTTCCATCCCGCGCTAACCCGCGTTATTCCTGCATTCCATCGGACAACCCGACCATGTCACGCCTCTTCTTGGGGCCGTTCGGCTGTGCTTGCGCGCGGCTGGGCACGGGGAAGGTCTGTCCGGCAGGGAAACGCAGATTGGGGATTGGGACGTGTCGCAGCGGCCGACAGGATTTGGAGGACAGGGCTTTTCGCTTCGCGGCGAGAAGGACCGCTTCGTCCTGCCGCCCAAGCTGCGCAACCGCATCTTCGAGGCGACCGGCGAGCGCACGCTATGTATTGGCCAGCATGCCAAATGGCCTTGCCTGACCGGCTTCGGGCTGGACCGGCAGCAACAGTTCGACACCATTCTTGACCGCGAGCAGCGCATCGCAACCGAGCTGGGCAGAGAATTCGACCGCGACGAAATGATGCTCAATCTGTGGGATTTCGAAGAAGTCCCGTTCGACAAGAGTGGCCGTTTCGTGCTGCCCGACACAGTCGACGGCATGTTCGATGTCTCGGGTGAAATTTACTTTCAGGGCGTGGGTGAGTTCATCACCATGTGGAATCCCAAGGTCTTGCTGGCGCAGGAAGGCCCCAATTTCCGCGGACCGCAGGCCAAGTGCCTCTCCGAAATGGCCAAGGCGGAGGCGAAGCGCAAATGACCGCGCCAGCTCCCCATATTCCCGTCCTTCTCGATGAAGTGATTGAAGCGCTGGCTCCGCAGCCCGGCGATGTGATTATCGACGCCACTTTCGGTGCTGGCGGTTACACCCGCGCATTGCTGGATGCAGGCGCGACGGTTCATGCGTTTGACCGCGATCCTGATGCGATTTCCGCCGGACAGCAATGGCCCGAATCTCAGGGCGATGCTCCGCGTCTTGTGCTCCATCCGCGCCGGTTTTCCGAAATGGTCGCCAGCATGGCCGAAGCTGGCATTGCGCAGGTCGATGGCATCACGATGGATATCGGCGTGTCTTCCATGCAGCTCGACCAGGCGGAGCGCGGCTTTGCCTTTTCCAGCAATGGCCCGCTCGACATGACCATGAGTCAGTCCGGCCCGACTGCCGCGGATTTCGTCAACGAGGCGGACCAGGAAGACATCGCCAATGTGCTCTATCGCTATGGTGAGGAGCGCCAATCGCGCCGCGTTGCTCGCGCTATCGTGGCTGCGCGCCCGCTCACGACGACTGGCGAACTGGCCGATGTCGTGCGCAAGGCGCTGCGTTACAAATCGGGCGTGGGCAAGGACCCGGCCACACGCAGCTTCCAAGCGATCCGCATCCATGTGAATGGCGAGTTGGACGAGCTTGAAGCGGGTCTGAACGCCGCCGAGCAACTGCTTGGTGAAGGTGGCCGTCTTGCCGTGGTTAGCTTTCACAGCCTTGAAGATCGCATCGTCAAGACCTTCCTCCGCGATGCCGCGAATATGAACCCCCGCGGCTCGCGTCACCTGCCCGAGGCGCGGACAGCCCCTTCCCCGCGCTTCGGGCAACTGAGCAAGGCGATCCGGCCCTCCGCTGCGGAGATCGCACGCAATCCGCGGGCGCGCTCCTCCACCTTGCGTGCCGCGACCCGCACTGCCGCACCTGCCCGGGAGAATGCCGCATGAACCAGATACCCAACAACGGACCGCGCGGCTTCCGCCGGATCGGCTGGTTCGCAGCCCTTGGCACCTGCCTCGCGCTGTATGCCATGCTGCATATCAAGGTAACGGCTGTTCACGCCGACGTTGTGCGCGCCGAACGGCAGATCGTGTCGCTCGAAGAACAGAATATGCTGCTGGAAACGGAGTTTCTCACCCGTTCCAATCAGGTGCAATTGGCGGCGTGGAACCGGGTCGACTTCGGCTTTCAATCTCCCACTGCCGACCAGTTTATCGATAGTCCGCGCCAACTCGCGATGTATGGCACGCCGCCTGCCGAAGGTGCGCCGCCGCCGATCCGGCTTGCGGGACTGCGTTCGGGCGGGGATGTGCCTGATTTCCCGCAAATTGTATCTCCACTGACGGGGGAGCCGATACAGGCGAACCTGCTGGAAGAGGAGCGTGATGGCAGCGCCGCACTGGCAGTGACCATCGCGCCTGGACCGCTGCGCGTTCCGATTGCCGGTGTTGCCCCGATTCCTGGTGTTG
>DFBR01000190.1:4791-10569 GCA_002367375.1 Erythrobacter sp. UBA3075
TTGCTCAAGTCAGCGCGGGAGTTGCCTCGCGGTGACCGCCTACGCCGTTCCGCGTACGATCATTTCCGGGCAGACCGGGCTGGTGGACCAGCGCCGCCGCTCGCTGCTGATCGCGCGGTTGCGGCTGCTGTTGGTGATCGCGGTCTTTTCGCTGATTGCGCTCGCCGCATTGCTGAAGATCGCCTTTCTCGGTCTGGTCCAATCCGGTCCGGCTCAGCAGAGCATGGCCGACGCGCTGCTGCCCCCTCGCGGAGAGATCACCGATCGCAATGGCGTTCCGCTGGCACGCGCCTTTCCCGCCTATGCGCTGTGGTACAATCCCGCTGCCATGACTGAAGGTGGCGACGGTGGCCCGCCGCTGGTTCGTTCGCCCGATGCGGTGGCGCAGGAATTGAATGCGATTTTTCCCGATCTCGATACGCATGAGGTGACGCAGCAGCTCGCATCGGGTCGTCCCGGCTATCTGCGCCGCCGTGTTCTGCCCGAAGATGCCAATCGCGTCATGCAGATTGGCGAGTTGGCGCTGGAACTGCCGCAGGAAGAAGATCGCCATTATCCGCAAGGGTCGATGGCCGCGCATGTGCTGGGTTATGTCGCGGCTGACGGCAATGGCCGCGTGGGCATGGAACAAGTCTTGAATGAGCGCCTGCTCGATCCGGCCCGGCGCGCAGAGCCAGTAGCGTTGAGCATCGATATGCGCGTGCAAGGCGCGCTGGAGGACGAGCTGCGGCGCGGCATGTTGTCGGTCAATGCGGTGGGCGCGGCTGGCATCGTGCTCGATGTTGATACGGGCGAGGTGCTTGGGCTCGCCTCGCTACCCGAATTCGATCCCAATCAGGTTGAATCGTCCGATGTGCGGGTAACGCAGGAACAGCATGATCGCGGTATCACCGCGCCTGCCTTCAACCGCGTGACCAATCAGGTTTACGAGCTTGGCTCCACCTTCAAACCGCTGACCGTTGCTGCGGCAATCGATAGCGGGGCGATCACCGATCTGTCCCGCCGCTTTGGTGCCACGCCCTACGAAGTGCAGGGCCACATGATCAGCGATTCCCACCCGCTGGGTGCTTCGCTCAACACGCCGCAGATGCTCATTCACTCGAGCAATATCGTGACCGGCCATATCGTCGATGAGATGGGCGCTGACACCCTGCGCTCCTATATGGTCGAGCTGGGCATGAATGAGCGGCCCTATATCGAATTGCCCGCGCGCGGTTTTCCGATCTGGGCGTCGGGTGATTGGCAGCGTATCCGCGCAATCACAGTTGGTTATGGGCACGGTATAGCCGTGACCCCGCTCCATCTGGCCAGCGCCTATGCGGCCATGGTCAATGGCGGGATCTGGCGTCCCGCTACGCTACAGCGCGTTGCACCGGGAGAAGCTCCGCGCGGACGCCGCGTGTTCCGTGCCAGCACCAGCGCGCGGATGAACCAATTGCTCCGCATGATCGCGGTTTACGGCACCGGCCGCAATGCCGATGCGCCGGGTTTCCGAGTCGGCGGCAAGACTGGCAGCGCGGAAAAGCCGGGCGCTGGCGGGTATCGTCAGACCACGCTCGTTTCCACCTTTGCAGCGGCCTTCCCGATGGACAATCCGCGCTACGTCATCATTGCGATGCTTGATGAGCCGCAGGGTACGGTCGCCAGTTCCTATCAGCGCACGGCAGCATGGAATGCCGCCCCGATCGTGGGCCGCCTTGTGCCGCGTATCGGCCCGCAATTGGGCGTTCTTCCGGATGCCGACCGCGATATTGATCTCACAGACCTGCGACCGCTGGTTGGGGACAACAACTGATGCGGCTGGCTGATCTCGCCAAACACGCCGGGATCGATGCGGGAGCTGCGGGTGACACAGTGATCACCGGCTTCGCTATCGACAATCGCAAAGTCGCGCCGGGCAATGTCTTCGGCGCGTTTCAGGGCAGCGCAGTCAATGGCGAGGATTTCATTCCAGCCGCCATTGCCAGCGGCGCCGTGGCAATTGTCGCGCGTCCGGAAGCCAATGTCGAAGGCGCGCTGCACATTGCGGGTGCCACGCCGCGCAAGCTGTTCGCCGAATTGGCTGCGCAATATTTCCGTCCGACGCCCGATGTTGTGGTCGCGGTGACGGGCACCAATGGCAAGACGTCCACGGTCGAGATGACGCGGCAGATCTGGCGCATGTGCGGCCTGCGCGCCGCCAGCATCGGGACGCTGGGTGTCACCACGCCCGATGAGAGCGTGTCCACCGGGCTGACCACGCCCGACATCGTGACGTTCCTTGCCAACAACACCGGCCTTGCGCGTGAAGGCGTGACGCATGTCGCCTATGAGGCATCGAGCCATGGTCTGTCGCAATATCGCAATGAGGGCCTGCGGGTTGCCGCCGGAGCCTTCACCAATTTCAGCCGCGATCACCTTGATTATCACGCTGATATGGAGGACTATTTTGCGGCCAAGATGCGGCTGTTTGGCGAAGTGCTCGATGATGGCGGCACGGCGGTGCTCTGGGCGGATGACGAATACTCGAAGCGCGTTGCCGATGTGGCCCGCGCGCGCGGCCTGACGTTGTTCACCGTGGGCGAGCAGGGCGAGGGCATCAACATCCTCTCACGCGAAGCCACGCAATTGGGGCAGGAGCTTGAGATTGCTCATGCGGGCGAGACCTATCGCTTTCGCCTTCCACTGATTGGTGCCTATCAGGTCGCCAATGCGCTGACTGCTGCTGGACTTGCGCTGGCGACCGGCAGTCCGGCGGCGCAGGTGTTTGATGCGGTTTCGCGCTTGCAACCGGTGCGCGGGCGACTGGAGCGCGCGGTGATCGCTGCGTCAGGCGCGCCGATCTATGTCGATTATGCTCACACGCCAGATGCCTTGTCCGCCGCAATTGCGGCGCTGCGCCCGCATGTCGCGGGTCGCCTGATTACCGTGTTCGGGGCAGGCGGGGACCGCGATACGGGCAAGCGAGCGCCGATGGGCGAAGCCGCCATTGCGGGAAGCGATCTGGTCATTGTTACAGACGACAATCCGCGCGGCGAAGATCCGGCGGCGATCCGGGCGCAGGTCATGGCGGGCGCACCGGGCGCGCGCGAAGTTGGCGGCCGGCGTGAAGCCATTGCTGCCGCCATTGCCGAAGCGGGGCGCGATGACATCGTGCTGATCGCAGGCAAGGGTCACGAACAAGGACAGATAGTGGGTTCGGGAGAGAATATGCGGGTTTTGCCGTTTGACGATGTAAATGTCGCGCGCGAATGCGCTGCCGAACTGGCAGCGGGAGAGGCGGTATGACCGCGCTCGCACAAGCGCTGAGCTGGCCTCGTCTGCGGACCGACGCAGTGCGCCTTGCACTGTGGACCTCAGCCGACATCGCCGCCGCTACAGGCGGGACTGCTTATGGTGAATTTCAGGTTAGCGGCGTCGAAATGGATAGCCGCGATGTGCAGGTTGGCGATCTGTTCGTGGCGCTCAAGGGAGAGGCGATGGATGGTCATCGCTTCCTGGACGCAGCCTTCGCCAACGGCGCCGCCGCCGCCATCGTCGATCGTCCGGTCGAGTTCCCGCATGTGCTGGTGGATGATACCACCGCCGCGCTGCACGCATTGGCCCATGCCGCGCGAGAACGCACAGCGGCTACAGTCCTTGGCGTAACCGGTTCGGTCGGCAAGACGGGCGTAAAGGAAGCGATCTTCACCTCGCTTGAACGCGCCAGCCGGGGCGGGTCGCACCGCAGCGTGCGCAGTTACAACAACCATGTCGGCGTTCCGCTCAGCCTGTCACGAATGCCCGCGCGCAGCACATATGGCGTGTTCGAAATGGGCATGAATCACGCGGGCGAGATAGCTGACCTGACGGTGCAGGTTCGCCCGCATGTCGCGGTCATCACCACCATCGCGCCCGCCCATATCGAAAACCTCGGCAGTATGGAGGCGATTGCCGCCGCCAAGGCTGAGATCTTCGGTGGATTGGAGCCGGGTGGCACTGCCATCATCCCTGCGGACAGCGACCACTTTGAATTTCTGCGCAACACTGCGTTGGAACTTGGTGCGAATGTCATCAGCTTTGGCCGCGCGGCCCATGCCGACATGCGGTTGATGGATGCTGTGCAGCAAGCCAACGGCGGCGCGCTCGTAACCGCCGCGATGGGCGATATTGGCCTGTGTTACACCGTGGCTGAGCCGGGCGAGCACTGGATCGACAATTCGCTGTGCGTGATGGCAGCGGTCCATGCCGCAGGCGGCGATCTGGGCGCTGCTGGATTGGCGCTCGCTGAAATGGGCGGATTGAAAGGTCGCGGCGCTCGTTTGAGCGTGAAGGTGCCCGGCGGTCATGCTTTACTGATTGATGAAAGCTACAACGCCAATCCGGCAAGTATGCGCGCCACCTTGCAGCAATTGGGCCAGACGCCTGCCAGTCGGCGTATCGCTGTGCTCGGCAGCATGAAGGAACTGGGCGATTTTGCCGAGGCCTTCCACGGGCAGCTTGCGCAGCCGGTGGCCGAGGCAGGTGTCGACTTTGCCGTGCTGGTCGGCGCGGAAATGACAGCATTGGCCCGCGAGATGGGGAAACTCCCCCGCGATACGCTTGGCAACGCGCTCCGCTTTGCCCATTGCGAGAATGCGGGTGAAGCCATCGCGGCGCTACAGGAATTCGGATTGGCTGGCGGAGACGCTGTGCTGGTCAAGGGTTCCAATTCAGTAGGGCTTTCCCGCGTGGTCGACCATTTCGCCGCAAAAGAAGGCTGACACACGCGCCCATGTTCTATTTTCTCGCCGAATTGCTCGAATTTGAAGGGTTGGCGAACCTCATCCGCTACCAGACCTTCCGCGCGGGAGCGGCGATGATGACTGCGCTGCTGATCGGACTGATTATCGGCCCGAAATTCATCAACATGCTCCGCGTGCGCCAAGGCAAGGGTCAGCCGATCCGCGCTGACGGACCGGAATCGCATCAGAAGAAGGTCGGCACGCCAACCATGGGCGGGCTGATGATCCTGACCGCTTTGACCATTTCCATGCTGTTGTGGATGGACCTTACCAATCCGTTCGTCTGGGCATGCCTTGCCGTCACGATCGGTTTCGGCCTGATTGGTTTTCTCGACGATTACGACAAGGTGTCCAAGCGCAGCCATCACGGCGTTTCGGGCAAGGTCAGGCTGCTTGGCGAATTTATCGTGGCGGGCATCGCCAGCTATTTGATCGTCAGCCAGATCAACACCAATCTCTACGTCCCCTTCGTGTTCGGCGGATCGATCCCGCTGGGCTGGTTCTATTATGTGTTCGCTGCGGTAGTGATTGTGGGGGCAGGCAATGCGGTCAATTTGACCGACGGGCTGGACGGGCTTGCGACCATGCCGGTTGTGATTGCGGCGGGCGCGTTTCTTATCATCTGCTACCTCGTCGGGCGCGTCGACTTCTCCGAATATCTGGGCATCCCGCACGTGCCCGGCGCAGGCGAGCTGGCGATCATGTGCGCGGCGATAATGGGCGCAGGCCTCGCCTTCCTGTGGTTCAACGCGCCCCCTGCGGCAGTCTTCATGGGTGACACTGGCTCGCTGGCCTTGGGCGGAGCTCTGGGCGCGATTGCTGTCGCCAGCCACCACGAAATCGTTCTCGCCATCGTGGGCGGACTGTTCGTGCTGGAGGCCGTCAGCGTTATCATTCAGGTGTTCTGGTTCAAGCGCACCGGACGCCGCGTGTTCCGCATGGCACCGATCCACCACCATTTCGAACAGCTCGGCTGGAGCGAGAGCAAGGTCGTGATCCGTTTCTGGATCATCGCCATTGTGCTCGCCGTACTGGG
>DFBR01000190.1:10629-14645 GCA_002367375.1 Erythrobacter sp. UBA3075
AGCGGCGCAGATGTCACAGCATGGGACCGGCGGAGTGAGCCGCGCGAGGCATTGGCCGGGCGCGCGACCATCGCCGATCCGCTGGAGATCGACCTAGTCGGTTTCGATGCGATTATCGTTTCTCCCGGCGTGCCGCTCAATACCCATCCGCTGACCGAGAAGGCCAGGGCGGCGGGCGTGCCGATCATTGGTGACATCGAATTGTTCGCTCTCGCCCGCTCCGAACTGCCTGCGCACCGCGTCATCGGTATCACCGGCACGAACGGCAAATCGACCGCGACCGCACTGGTGCATCACTTACTGACCAATGTCGGCGTCAAGACGCGCATGGGAGGCAACATTGGTCTGCCGATCCTTGGCGAAGAGCCGCTGGAGGAAGGCGGCGTCTATGTGCTGGAGCTGTCGAGCTATCAGATCGACCTGACCCGCTCGCTTGCCTGCGAGGCGGCGGCGCTGATCAATATCACGCCCGATCATCTCGACCGGTATGACGGTTTCGCAGCCTATGCTTTTTCCAAGGGGCGGCTGCTTGCAATGCAGGGTTCCGGCCAGTTCGCAGTGTTTGGCTGCGCCGATGCGCCTACCAATGCCGTGCAACAGGCAGAGGCTGCGCGCCGCGCGCCGGGCCGCGCTGTGTGCGTGGACACGCATGGATGGTCGCAGCACCAGCCTGATTGGCCCAGCCTGCAAGGGCCGCACAATCTCCAGAACGCCGCCATAGCTGCGGCTCTGGTGCAGGAAATGGGTCTGAGCCGCGAGCAAGTGCTGCAAGGTCTCGCAACCTTCCCCGGTCTGCCGCACCGGATGGAGCGCGTCGTGACGAGCAAGGGCATCCTGTTCATTAATGACAGCAAGGCGACGAATCCCGCATCCGCTGCGCCCGCTCTCGCGGCTTTTCCGCCAGTGGGAGGCCGCGCGCGTATCCACTGGATCTGTGGCGGGCTGGCGAAGGAAGACAATCTGGACGAGTGCGCGCCCCATTTCGGCAATGTCGTGCGCGCCTATACGATAGGTGAAGCGGGCGCGATGTTCGCCGAAATTCTCAATCCTCATATGCCGGTCGAGCGCTGCGAGTTGATGGCAGAGGCCATGCGGCGCGCTATGAAAAACGCACAGGATGGCGATGTGGTGATGCTCAGCCCAGCCTGCGCCAGCTTCGACCAGTTTCGGGACTATGAAGTGCGAGGCGACACGTTCCGAGAATTGGTGCTCGAAATGGGCTGCGACGGAGACTGGTCGAACGGAAACAGCGCCGACAATGGCGCATCGAGTCCCTCCGCATGACGACGACCCCGATCTTCATCCCCCGTCCAGGTGAGCGCGGCGCTGGCAGTCCTAGAGGCCCGCGTATCAAGCGGGATTGGAAGCGCGAATTGCGCATCTGGTGGCGTGAGGTTGATCGCTGGCTGCTGGGTTTCGTGATCGCGCTGATGCTGGTTGGGACGCTGGCGGTGGCCGCTGCATCTCCTGCGAGTGCCGGACGACTTTCGACCGACAGCGTGACCCTGCCCGATCTGTATTTCTTCTGGGCGCATGTGCGGTTGCAATTGCTCGGCCTGTGCGTGCTTGTCGGCACCTCGTTTCTGCCTGCCAGATTGCTGCGCCGGGGCGGCGTTGCGCTCGCCGGGATGATGCTTGTAGGTCTGGTGCTGGTGCCGATTATCGGGACCGAAGTGAACGGCGCGCGGCGTTGGTTGAATGTCGGCATGTCGCTGCAACCCAGCGAATTTCTGAAGCCTGCCTTTGCCATCACGCTGGCGTGGATTCTTTCATGGAAATTGCGCGATCCCAAACTGCCGGTGATCGGGGTGTCGGGCGCATTGCTCGGCATGATCGTGCTGCTGCTGATGCTCCAACCCAATCTTGGCGGCGCGGTGCTATTTGTCGGGACATGGTTCGTGATGGTGATGCTGGCGGGCTTGCCGCTGCAACGTATCGGCATGTTGACCGGTACTGGACTGGCGCTGCTGCTGGCGGCCTATGTCTTTTATGACAATGCCCGCAACCGCATCGACGCCTTCCTTGGCGGGCCGACGGCCTATGACCATGTCGATCTGGCCGGGCGGACCTTGCAGGGCGGCGGCTGGACGGGCAGCGGTTTCTGGCTGGGCGAGAACAAGATGCGCCTGCCCGAAGCGCATACCGATTACATCTTCTCGGTCATCGGCGAAGAGTTCGGCCTGCTGGTGTGCGGCGTGGTGATTGTCCTTTACCTCGCCATTGTCTTGCGCGTGCTCATCCGGCTGGTGGAGGAAGACCGGCTGTTCATCATTCTGGCTGCCAGCGGGCTGACCGCGATGTTCGGTGGGCAGGCCTTCATCAACATCCTCGTCAATCTGCAACTCTTCCCCAGCAAGGGCATGACCCTGCCGCTGGTGAGCTATGGCGGATCGTCCACTCTGGCGATCTGCTTCACCGTTGGACTGTTGCTGGCGGTGACACGTCGCAACCCCTATCTCGAACGAGAGCCATTCGACATCAAAGGCTCTTTCGAGAAGGACGATGATCTATGACCGCATCTGCTCGCCATTTCGTGCTGGCTGCCGGAGGCACCGGAGGGCATCTGACGCCCGCCTTCGCGCTGGCGCATGAGCTGGAGCGGCGCGGACACCATGTCGCGCTGATCACTGATGAACGCGGCGCGGCGATCCCCGGCAAGCCCGATTTCCTCACCGCGCATGTTCTGCCCGCCGGGCGGTTTGGTAAAAACCCGCTGCGCTGGCTGGGCGGCATTCGCGCGGTGCTGAAGGGCCGCAGCATGGCCAAGCGCCTGTTCGAAACTTTCGAGCCGAGCGCGGTCATCGGCTTTGGCGGCTATCCCGCATTGCCTGCGCTGCTCGCCGCGCAGTCGATGGCTATTCCCACAGTCATTCATGAACAGAATGCTGTACTGGGCCGGGTCAATCGGCTGATGGCGGGCCGGGTGAATGCCATCGCAACAGCCTATCCTGAAATCGATCGCCTGAAATCCAAGCACCGGAACAAGGAACACCTTGTCGGCAATCCCGTACGCCCCGGCGTGCTGAGCCTGCGCGAAGAGCCATTTCCTGCTTTCGCTGAAGAAGGTCTTTTCCGCGTGCTGGTGACCGGTGGCAGTCAGGGCGCGCGTGTCCTTTCCGAAGTGGTGCCCGATGGGCTGTCCATGCTGCCTCCTGCGCTGCGCAGCCGCTTGCAGGTGACACAGCAATGCCGCCCGGAAGATCTGGAAGCTGTTCGCAGCCGCTATGCCAATCACGACATACCCGCAGAGCTGGCGACCTATTTCGAGGATATGGCCGCCACTCTGGCCGATGCGCATTTGTTTATTGGCCGCGCGGGTGCTTCCACGATTGCGGAGCTAACCGCTGTTGGCCGTCCAGCGATTCTGGTGCCGCTGCCTATCGCCACCGACGATCACCAGGCCGCCAATACGCGGGAAATGGTCAAGGCGGGCGGGGCGCGTTCGATCCGCCAGACACGGTTTGAGGCAAAGGAACTCGCCAAGCAGATCAGGGCGATGGCGCAAAAGCCTGAAACTCTGGCAACCGCTGCTCATGCTGCATGGAATTGCGGACGCCCCAAGGCGGCGAGCGATCTTGCCGATCTGGTCGAAAGTTTTGGCGGCGCGGACATGATGGACGTGATCCGCGTGGGCGAGAACAATGCGCGCGGCGCTTCGCAAGAAGCCGCCACCAATGGCGCTGCGAAGGACCTTTCTGAATGAAAGGCGTCGGCACCGATATTGGCACGATCCATTTCGTCGGTATCGGCGGGATCGGCATGTCGGGCATTGCCGAAGTGATGCACAATCTCGGCTATAGCGTGCAGGGCAGTGATCTGTCGGAAAGCGCGCGGGTAGAGGCTCTGCGGGCGAGCGGTATGCAAATCGCTATCGGTCACGATGCCGCCAATTTGGGTGATGCCGCAGTGGTCGTCACCTCGACCGCAGTCAAACGCACCAATCCTGAAGTGGCGGCCGCGCTGGAAAACCGTGTCCCAGTGGTCAAGCGCGCCGAAATGCTCGCTGAACTGATGCG
>DFBR01000190.1:14713-17854 GCA_002367375.1 Erythrobacter sp. UBA3075
TGCTTGATGCGGGGGGCGTGGACCCGACCGTTATCAATGGCGGCATCATCGAAAGCTACGGCTCCAATGCGCGGCTGGGCGATTCCGAGTGGATGGTGGTGGAGGCCGACGAAAGTGACGGCAGCTTCCTGCGTCTCGACGGGACGATTGCGGTCGTCACGAATATCGATCCCGAACATCTCGACCATTACGGCAGTTTCGATGCGGTGAAGGACGCTTTCGTCCAGTTCATCGAAAACGTGCCTTTCTACGGCGCGGCGGTTCTGTGTCTCGATCATGACGAGGTTCGCAATGTCATTGCCAAGGTGCGCGACCGGCGGGTGATCACTTACGGCTTTTCTGCACACGCCGATGTGCGCGCCGAGAATGTCGCGCCTGACGGAGCTGTAACGCGGTTTGACGCGGTGCAGACCGGGCGCGGCGGCACCGAGACGCGCATCGATGGCATCGTGCTCCCCATGCCCGGCCGTCACAATGTTCAGAACGCCTGCGCAGCGATTGCCGTGGCGCTGGAAATGGGTTGCTCAGGCGATGCCATCCGCGACGGTTTCTCCCGCTTTGGCGGGGTGAAGCGGCGCTTCTCGCATGTCGGCGACATTGATCTGGGCGGCGATATCGGCGTGCAGGTGATCGATGATTATGCGCACCATCCGGTCGAAATTCGGGCCGTCCTGTCGGCTGCGCATGATGCTGCATCAGGGCGCGTTGTCGCAGTTGTACAGCCGCATCGTTACACACGGTTGCGCGATCTGCTGGAGGACTTTCAGGGCGCGTTTGGCGACGCTGACCTGATCTACGCCGCGCCGGTTTACCCCGCAGGCGAAGAGCCGATCGAGGGCGTGGACGAACACGCTCTGGTCGCGGGGATGAAGGCGCGGGGCCATCGCCATGCCGAAGCTGTCGATGGACCGGCTGATCTTGCCAAAAAGCTCGCAGATGAACTTGCGCCCGGCGACATGGTCGTGTGCCTCGGCGCGGGCGATATTACCAAATGGGCGGCGGGCCTTGCCGGTGATGTTGCGAAATTCCGGGCAGCCAAGGGGCGCGACTGAGACAATGATGCAACCAGGTGATCAGATGCGCGCACAATCCGCACCCGGCTCTCATGAAGAGCCGGTGGGCAGCGGAACTGTGCCTGCTGACGTGCGCGGGGATCTGAAACAGGATGCTCCGCTCGCCAAGCTCGTCTGGTTCAAAACCGGCGGCGCGGCGGACTGGCTTTTCGAGCCTGCCGATCTGGATGATCTGACCACGTTTCTCTCCGATCTTGAACCCGGCACGCCGGTGATGGGGCTTGGCCTCGGCTCCAATCTCATCATCCGCGATGGCGGTGTTCCGGGCGTGGTGGTGCGGCTGGGAAAGCCATTTTCGACTGTCGAAGTAAAACGCGACAATGTGGTGGAATGCGGCGGCGGTGCGCCGGGCATTCTGGTCGCCTCCACTGCGCGCGATGCGGGCATTGCCGGGATGGAATTTCTGCGCGGCATTCCCGGCACGGTGGGCGGTTTCGTACGCATGAATGGCGGGGCCTATGGCCGCGAGGTCGCCGATATCCTTGTCGATTGCGACGTGGTGCTGCCCGATGGAAATTGCGTGACGATCCCGGTGTCCGATCTTGATTACAGCTATCGCCATTCGCGCCTGACCGAGGGCGCCATCGTTGTCGCCGCGCGGTTCAAAGGCGAACCGGGCGACCCGGAGGCGATTGGCGCGGAAATGGACCGCATCGCCGAAGAACGCGAGAATTCGCAGCCGCTTCGTACCAAAACCGGCGGATCGACCTTCAAGAACCCCGCAGGCGGCAAAGCGTGGCAGCTTGTCGATGAAGCGGGTTGCCGCGGCCTCACCATGGGCGGAGCGCAAGTGAGCGAGAAGCACACCAATTTCCTGATCAACACAGGCGATGCGACAAGCTCGGACATCGAAGGACTGGGCGAGGAAGTGCGCCGCCGCGTGTCCGAAAAAACCGGCGTGGCGCTGGAATGGGAAATCAAGCGGGTGGGGCGGCCGTAAGCTGATGGCACGACTCTCTCCCCTCCATATCCTCGTCCTGATGGGCGGCTGGGCGAATGAGCGCGAAGTCTCGCTCATGTCGGGCAAGGGCGTTGCTGATGCGCTGGAAAGCGTGGGCCACAAAGTTACCCGGCTCGATATGGACCGCGATGTCGCGGCCAAAATTGCCGATGCCGCGCCCGATGTCGTGTTCAACGCGCTGCACGGTGTTCCCGGCGAAGACGGAACCGTGCAGGGAATGCTCGACCTGATGGGCGTGCCATACACCCATTCGGGCCTTGCGACCTCGGTCGTTGCGATTGATAAGGAACTGACCAAGCAGGCGCTTGTCCCGCAAGGTGTGCCGATGCCGGGTGGGCGGATCGTGAAGTCAGAAGACCTGTTCGAAGGCGACCCGATTGCGCGGCCTTATGTCCTCAAGCCGGTCAATGAAGGCTCTTCAGTTGGTGTGGCCATAGTCACGGAGACAAGCAATTGCGGCAATCCGATTGCGCGCGATGCGAAGGGGCCGTGGCAGGATTTCGGCAGCCTGCTCGCTGAACCTTACATTCGCGGGCGCGAATTGACGACGGCGGTGATCGACACGGCGGACGGCGCGAAGGCGCTCGGCGTTACCGAACTGATTATCGACAGCGGCTTTTACGATTTCGAGCACAAATATACCGAAGGCCAGACGACCCACGTCTTCCCCGCCGACATTCCCGATAACATTGCCGCGCTATGCCTGCGCTATGCCGAACAGGCGCACCGCGTGCTGGGTTGCAACGGCACCAGCCGGACCGATTATCGCTGGGATGATGAACGCGGCGAGGATGGCCTGTTCGTGCTCGAAACCAATACCCAGCCGGGCATGACCCCGCTCAGCCTCGTGCCCGAACAGGCGCGCTATTGCGGCATCGAATATTCTGATCTGTGCGAAATGATCGTGGAAGACGCGCTGCGCCGCGCAGGGAAGCTAGTCTGATGGCGCGCAAGGTCACTCGCAAGACGAAAGGCGTGCGCCGTCAGGCCCGCGCGCAGGGCACCAGCCGCAAGGTCCGCAATGCGCGCAATACCGGCCAGTCCTTCATCTGGCGGATGCTGGGCATGTTGCCCTTTACCGAAGAGCAATTGCACAAGGCTTTTACC
>DFBR01000030.1:0-1244 GCA_002367375.1 Erythrobacter sp. UBA3075
AGCGTAGGGGCCGACTTCGACATTTTCGCCGACGGTCGCGCCCTCGAGATGGCTGAACGCCTTGATATGCGCGCCTGAAGCAACGCTGACGCCGGGGCCGAAAACGACATTGGGTTCAACCGTCACGTCATCTGCCAGCTCGGTATCCCAACTGAAGAAGACAGTACCGGGCGCGCGTAGAGTGACGCCTGCGATCATCGCCTCTTCGCGCTTGAAGTCTTGCCACTGCGCCTCTGCCGCCGCGAGTTCAGCGCGGCTGTTGATGCCAGTGACCTCGGCTGGCCGATCGGTGTTCACCACCGCACAGACCTGACCGTCAGCGATGGCAATATTGACGATATCGGGCAGGTAGTATTCGTCCTGCGCATTGTCGTTCTGCACCCTTGCAAGCAATGCGAAGAGGTCCTCCGAGCGCGCTGCCAACAGGCCGGAATTGCACATTGTGCAGGCACGCTCCTCGTCGGTCGCGTCTTTCCACTCGACCATCTTTGCAATGCGGCCCTCCTGCGCAATCACACGGCCATAGCGCAGCGGATCGTCGGGTTCGAAGCCCAGCACGACCGAAGACGGCGCATCGCCTGCATTCAGTCGGTCGATCATCGCCTGCATGGTGGCGGTCGAGACAAAGGGAACATCGCCGTAAAGGATCAAAACATCGCCGGAAAAGCCGCGCAGTGCCTCCTCAGCCTGCTGGACGGCATGGCCGGTGCCCAGCTGCGGCTCCTGCACGGCGAAGGCGCAGCGATCACCCAGCTTCTGGTGCAATTGTTCGCGCGATTCGCCCACGATGGTGACGAGCTTTTCCGGCCCCAATGCTTCGACACTGGCAAGCAGATGATCAATCATCGGCCTGCCGCCAACTTCGTGCAGCACCTTGTGGCGATTGCTTTTCATGCGCGTGCCTTTGCCAGCGGCAAGGATAATCGCGGCGATGGGTCTGTTGTCGCTCATGGAGCGGGCCATGCCATCATTTGATTGCGGTTTCCATACGCCTGTCTATCTGCGCCATCATCATGAGCAAATTTCCCTTCGACATCATCCTGTTCGACCTTGACGGAACGCTGGTGGATTCCGCCCGCGACCTGTGTCCGGCGATCAATCATGCACTGGGTGTAATCGGGCGCGATCCGGTGAGCGAAAGCGCAACGCGCAATATGATCGGCGGCGGCACCGACATGATGCTCACCCGCGCACTTGAGGCGACCGGCGGGCTGGTAGACAAGGCCGACTATAAGCGGGTGACC
>DFBR01000030.1:1324-2920 GCA_002367375.1 Erythrobacter sp. UBA3075
CCAGCGCGCGAATTGCTCGATGCGCTGGGCCTGACACACCGCTTCACCGCGATTTATGGCGGAGACACGCTGGGACGTGAACGGGCCAAGCCGCTGCCCGATATGCTGCACGCAGCCATGACAGAATGCGGCGGCGGACGTGCCGCAATGATCGGCGATTCCACCTATGACATGCGCGCCGGGCGCGCTGCTGGCGTCCCTGTGGTCGCATGCCGCTTTGGATATCACGATGTGCCGCTGACCGAAATGGACTGCGATGTGCTGATCGATGACCTCTATGGCCTTGTTCCTGCAATCGAAAACTTAGGCTGTTGACGCGCCTGAGCAGGTGTATTGACTTCACAACACAGTAGTCTACCTTTCGCCGCGGGACATCCCAAGGGGAGAGGGAAATGTATAGCGAACAGGACCTGCGCGATGCCGTAGCCGGCGGCGCGATCAGTGCAGAGGTCGCAGAGGCACTGCGCGGACATGTGGCGCATATGCGCAAAATGCCTGTGACGGACGAAGAGAACTTCCGTCTCGTCAACAGTTTCAACGACATATTCGTGACCATCGCAGCAGTGCTGCTGCTGGTCGCCATGGCGGGCATTGGCAGTGCGATCGTGGCTGGGCTTGCTGGATTGCTTGTTGCGGGCGCCGCATGGTTCATGGCGGAATTCTTCACCAAGCGTCGCCGTATGGCTTTGCCCTCCATCGTCTTGATGCTGGCCTTTGTGGGCGGCGTTGTTGCCGCCCCGCTGGAGATTCTCAGCGAAACAAATGTCGATCAGAACGAACGATTGTTGGGCGCGCTCTTCGCCGGCAGCTTCATCGCAGGCGCAATTGGTGCGTATTTGCACTGGAAGCGCTTCATGGTGCCGATCACCATAGCTGCGATCAGCGCCACCGTGGCCGCGTCCATCATCGCGCTGATAGTCACCGCAATTGGCCCGGCAAGTCTCGACAATCCGGAGCAATTGATACTGGCGCTGGTGTTCATCGCCGGCCTGTCCATCTTTGCTTTCGCCATGCGCTGGGACATGAGTGACCGTGACCGGTCGACCCGCCGTAGCGACGTCGCCTTCTGGCTGCATTTGCTGGCTGGCCCGATGATTGCGCACCCGCTGTTCCACTGGCTCGGTATCACCGATGGCAGCATGGTCGGCATTGGCGGCGCGGTAGTTGTGCTGGCGGTGTATCTCGCCTTCGGACTGGTTGCGCTGGCCATTGATCGACGCGCTCTGCTCGTCTCGGCGCTGGCCTATGTGCTGTTTGCCCTCGTTGAACTGTTCGACGAGTTTGGCATGGTCGAGCTGTCAGTAGCACTCACCGCATTGGTGATCGGCTCCGCACTGCTGATGCTGAGCGCCTTCTGGCCCGCCATCCGCGGCGTGGTCGTCAATAAGCTGCCCGGCACATTGCAGGCGCGCCTGCCAATTGCAGGGGCAATTCCACAAGCCGCCTGAGGTTTGGATAGGATTTGGAAGAAGTCCGCAGGCCAGGGCGTCTTGCGGGCTTTTTCTATGCGTCCACCGCTTTCATCAATCGCCGCTCAACCGGAGCCAGCACTCCCGCCAGATCGTGCCCACGTTTGAGGATCTGGCCCTGTTCGCC
>DFBR01000099.1:0-2960 GCA_002367375.1 Erythrobacter sp. UBA3075
TGCGGCAGAACAGCGTGACGTAGCGCGAGATTGTCATTGTGCACGTTGCGATTGGGCTCTCCCGGCTTGCGGCGCACGATCCCGGGCAATCCCTCCGCAGCGAGCATTGCCACAAGGAGCAGCGGTGATTTCGAGATACGTCCCGTCGATGGATCGCTACGCCGGGGCAGCGGAGGACAGCAGCGCGAGCGAAGCGGCGGAGGCGAGAGCCAAGCGGATCATGAAGGCACTACGCCCAGAGGTGCAAAAGTGCCCTATGCTGAACAGCTTGCCCCGCCCAGAACGCAGAAGCGCGCGCAATGCGGATGGTTGAGCGGCACGTCGCAGTCGGCCTCTGCCACGCTGTCGCCAAGGTCGAAGCCCAGATCATACGGCAGCAGCGTGCAGGCGACCACGCGCGGGGCAGGCTCGCCCTTGCGGTGAACGACCATGCGGCTGCTCGCACACATCTGGTCAGCGGGTGACTTGCCCAGAATATCCCAGCAGCCCGTGCTGATTTCGGGCACGTCGGCATCGGCGTCCATTTCCGGAAACAGCACCAGCCGCGCCGCGTCTGAGGTGTCGATCACAATGTCGTTTTCGGCGAACAGCAGACCGTAGGACCGGCGCGCCAACGCCTCGGTTTCACCTGCCATGCTGCGTCCGGCAGCGGCGATGGAGAAACCATGCGCCGAAAGCCAGCGCAGGCCGCCCAGCATCGGCTGCCAGCTACCCGGTCCGCGCTCTGCCTCATGCACTTCGCGTGTGTGGTGATCGATGGAAACGCGCAGGGTGAGCATATCGCCATAGGCCGCGCGCAGCCGCAGCAACTCCGCCTCGTGACGGCGCATCGGCTTCATCGCATTGGTGAGCACCAGCACTTCATGCCCGCGCGCCAAGGCGTCCTCGATCATCGCGATGATGTCCGGGTTCATGAATGGCTCACCGCCAGTAAAGCCGATTTCTCGGACATTCCGGTCAGCGATCTCATCCAGGAAGCGCGCGACATGCGCGGCGCCCATATAGATCAGCGCATCATTGGTCGGGCTGCTCTCGATATAGCAATTCGCACAGGCGAGATTGCACAGCGTGCCGGTTGCGAACCACAGCGTGTCGAGCTGGCGCAGCGCCACTCTCGCTCGCGGTGAGCCATCCGCAGTTCGCAATGGGTCGGTGAATTTCTCTTGCGCCAGCCGCTGGGCATCCACCGTAAAAGGAGACGTGCCAGCGGGGGCATTTCGGGATTGCGAGCGTCCGTGCATCAGAACATTCGGCGGATTTTGGCGAGAAACGCAACCCAGCGTTTAGGCCATGTGCCGAACACCGTGGGCTCCCATGCAGAAAATGCGGCGGCCTTGGTGATTTCGGATCGCGTAGGATAGGAAATGATCGCCCCGCCCATATCGAACGTGCCCGATTTGCCGGTAATCATCTGGCTGAATGGCAACAGCAATTCACCCGCATTCACGCCGCAAATGCTTGCGCCAACGACTTTCTTACCCTTGAGCATGACCTTGAGATGGCCCTTGTTAAGGCCTTCCGCAATGGCGCGTTCGTTGTGGTCGAAGCCTTCGGTGATGACCGTCAACTTGTCGCCATAAGCCTCGCGCGCTTCGCCTTCGGTCATCCCAATTTGCGCGACTTCCGGCTCTGTATAGGTACACCACGGCAACGCCTTGAAGTCAGCCTTGGCTGGCAGGCCGAGAGCGATTTCGAGCACCGCATTGGAGCCTTCATAGCCCGAAACATGCGTCAGGCGCGGGCCTTCGCGGCAATCGCCAATGGCGTAAATATGCTTGAGGCTCGTGCGGCGGCGCGCATCGACCTTGATGCCGTTACGGCCCAGTTCCACGCCCAGCTCTTCCAGCCCATAGCCTGATACGCGCGCCTTGCGCCCGACAGCCACCAGCAAATGTGATCCGGTCACATCCTCGCCGCCATCGGTGGTCACGGTGATCTGGCCGTCGTCGCCCTGTACTACCTTGGCGCCCTTGCCTGCGACAAAACGAACACCCTCTTGCTTCATCACATCGACCACGATGCGCACCGAATCGCGATCATCGCGGCCCATCGGATTGCCCGGTTCAATGACAGTCACGTCGCTGCCCAATCGGCGGAAGCTCTGCGCCATCTCCATGCCGATTACGCCGCCGCCAATGATGACGAGATGATCGGGCTGCTCTTCCAGATCAAACAGGTTTTCATTGGTGAGGTAAGGCACGTCATCAAGCCCCGGAATGGGCGGCACGAACGGGCCAGAGCCGGTCGCGATCACAATGCGCGGTGCGGTCAACGTGCGGCCAGCGACTTCAACAGAATTGGGGCCGGTGAACCGCGCCCATTCCTTGATGACTTCGCAGCCCATCGCTTCGAACGTCTCTTCCGAATCATGCGGTTCGATAGCGGCAATAGCCTTGTGGACATGCGCGTGGACGCCGGTCCAATCGACAATCGGCGCAGCCAATTGCACCCCGGCACGCTTTTCCTCGCGCGCCTCGGCAGCACGCCGGGCAGAGGCGATCAGCGCCTTGGATGGCACACAGCCATTGTTGAGGCATTCGCCGCCCATCTTGTGGCCTTCAATCAGCGCGACCTTCAGGCCGAACAGCGCGCAGCCGCCCCCCGCGGTCAGGCCAGCGGCACCTCCGCCGATCACAATCACATCATGTGTGTAGTCCATCGAATATCCCTGTTCGTAACCGTTTGAGGATGACGGGCGAAGTTCTCACCGTCTATGCGATCACTATTCGCACAAAGAAGGGCTCCGGTTTCATGAATCTCGAAAACTCCCAGGATTATTATGGCAAGGTGCTCGGCGGATCGCAGGATCTGCGCACCGATGCCTGCTGCACTTTTGAAATGCCCGGTGCCGATATTCGCGCAGCTTTGGGCAATGTGCATGAGGAAGTGAAGGCGCGCTATTACGGCTGCGGGCTGGTGACACCGCAGGCACTGGCCGGGTGCCATGTGCTCGATCTGGG
>DFBR01000099.1:3091-12581 GCA_002367375.1 Erythrobacter sp. UBA3075
TACGCCAACACCCGCTTTATCGAAGGCGATATTGAAAAGCTGGGCGCGCTGGATCTGGAGCCGGGTAGCTTTGACGTGATCGTGTCCAATTGCGTCATCAATCTGGTGGCGGACAAGGATGCGGTGTTCCGCGCCGCGCATCGTCTGCTCAAACCCGGCGGCGAGCTGTATTTCTCCGACGTCTATGCTGACCGCCGCGTTCCCGCGCATCTGCTCAATGATCCGGTGCTGCATGGCGAATGCCTGTCCGGCGCGCTTTATTGGGGCGATTTTGACCGGCTGGCCAAGAGCGCTGGCTTTACCGATCCGCGGCTTGTGACCGACCGTCCGCTCGGCATCAATGATCGCGAAGTTGCCGCCAAGCTGGGCGGCATCAATTTCGTCTCCGCCACTTATCGCCTGTTCAAGCTGGATGGGCTGGAGCCGCAATGCGAGGATTACGGGCAGGCGGTGCGCTACAAAGGCACGCTGCCGGGGCAGGAGCGGGTTTTTGAGCTTGATGCGCACCATCTGATCGAAGCGGGTCGCACCTTCCCGATCTGCGGCAATAGCTGGCGGATGCTGGCGGACACGCGCTTTGCCGAACATTTCGACTTTATCGGCGATTTCTCGCGCCATTACGGCGTGTTTCCCGGCTGCGGGACCGATGCGCCATTTGGGCAAAGCGCCAGCGCCGGCGACACGAGCAGTGGTGCAGCCTGTTGCTGAAAATCCTCGTCACGGGAGCTGCCGGACTGATCGGCGGCGAAGTCTGCGCGCGGCTGGCGGCGCGCGGGTATGACGTAACCGCCATGGTGCGGCGCACGCCCGAAGTGCGCGGCAATGATGGAAGCGAAGTGGCAGGGCTGCGGACACTCTCCGGCGATGTCACCCAGCCGATGATGGGCATGACGCCGCAGCCATTCGATGTCGTCATTCATTGCGCTGCCAGTCTGGAATTCGATGCGCCGGAGGAAGAGCTTCGCACGGTCAATGTCGAAGGCACGCGCAATGCGCTGGCCTTTGCCAAGGCGGCGGGCGCAAACTTTCTGCATGTCAGCACCGCCTATGTCTGCGGCGTGCGCGAAGGCGAAATTGCAGAAGGTCCGGTGCCCGAAGGCACGCAGTTCACCAATCGCTATGAAGCCAGCAAAGCGGCGGCAGAAGCAGTGGTGGCGGCCAGCGGCGTGCCTTTTGCCATTGCCCGCCCTTCTATCGTGCTGGGCGACAGCGCGAGCGGTGCGATCCGCGATTTCCCTTCGCTCTGCAATGTCTTCCGCCTGATGGCGCGCGGCAAGATAACGCAGTTTCCCTGCATTCCGAGATCGACGCTCGACCTCGTGCCTATCGACCACGTGGCTGGCGGCATCGTGGCTTTGGCGGAGAAGATGGAGGCAGCAAACGGCGGCTATTTCCATCTGGTCGCCAGCACCCCGATCGAGGCCGCAGAGCTGGCGCATGGCGTGGCGCGGGTGGAGCATTTTCCCGATCCGCGCGTGATTCACCCGGATTACTATTCTCCCACGGGTCTAAGCCCCGTCGAACGGATGCTGGCAGAACGCATGCTGGGCACTTTCGGGGCATATTTCACCCGCGATCCGCGTTTCCCGGATGCTGCTTTTCGTGAACTCACCGGGATCACTTGCCCGCCCACAGACAGCGCATGGCTCGACCGGCTGATCGCTTACGGTATTGAGCGGAGATACTTGCCTTCCGCAAGCTAGCGCACGTCGGGGTAATACCGCTCCAGCCGCTTCTTCGCGCCCAATCCCCACAGGAAACCGACTTTCAGGTAAATCCAATTGGCTTTGAGCGCGCCCCATTCGGCAATGCGCCTATCGGAAGTCTCAATGATGCGCGGCACCAGCTTTACTCTGCCAAAGCGCGTCATTCGAATGCACAGATCGGCTTCTTCCATCACCTTGGCATCAGGGTCGCAGCCGCCACATTCGAGGAATTGGGCGCGACGGAAGAACATCGCGTGATCGCCAAACAGCAGGCGGCAGCCCTTCAGGAACAGGTGCGGGCGGAACAATAGCGGCGCATAATAGGTCTTCGCCCAATTATGCGCGGTGGTGATCCAGCGGGTCTTGTCGGGACCGCGCAGGATCGGCGTAAATCCGGCGAGCGAGATGGCTGAGTTCGCCAGCGTTTCAGCAATCACTGCCGCCATGTCAGAAAGAGGCACGGTGTCGGCATGGAGCACGACGACATATTCCCCGAGCGCTGCCTCCACCCCGGCATTGATCTGCCGCCCGCGCCCCGCTTCGGTTTGAACGATGCGCCATCCAGCAGCCTCGGCGAGTGTTACAGAGCGATCTGCGCTACCCCCATCGACCGCAACCACTTCCAGCGGCGCGGGATCGAGCTTGGCCAGATGTTCGATCAGCGCAGGCAAGGCGCGCTCTTCATTGAGCATCGGGATGGCAATCGAAACGCTGGTCATGGCGCAAACTCAGGCCATTTGGCGAGGTCTTCGGGCCGGTCGCAATCGTCCAACTCGCCCAGCAGCCGATAGGCTATCGCGTGGTCCGCTAAACGCGCTTCAGTGCGCTCTCGAACCGTTTCAGTCCCCCACGGCATGTCGGACCAGAGGAACGGCACTTTGTCGCGAAATCCGAGCAGGTAATAGCCGCCATCGCTGGCCGGGCCGATCACCACCGGCTCCTCCTCCAGCGCGCTTGCCGCATCGCGCAAATGCTGCGCCGTCAGTCCTGGAATATCCGCGCCAAGCAGAATTGCCGGACCGGGAACACGCGCCAACCTGGTGCCAAGATCACCTTCGCTTTGTTCGATCAGCCGCACGTCAGCGCCCAGCCAATCCGCGAATTCAGCATGGCTTGCTCCGGTCGTCCACACGGCAAAGGGCAGGCCGCTGTCGCGCATCGTTTCGAGGGTTCGCTCGACCAGACGGCGATGCACCAGCGCTGCGCCCTTTTCCCCCACGGCAGGGATTAGCCGCGTTTTTGCACGACCCGGCGAGGGAAATTTGGCGAATAGGGCAATGGTGGGAATCTGGCGATCCATCGGCGCACTCCTAGCTTCCATTGCTTCGGCTGGCGAGGACCCGTGGTTACCTTAACTTGTGTCAATTGGCGGCTTGGTCTAGCCTGATATCAGGTTCCGCTCACATGTGGCGGGTATAGAAGATTAGAAAGTACGATCATGGCGGATCATTTCCCGCCGGACGGTCGCGAGAAGGCCCGGAATACGGCGGATAGCAAGGCAGGCTCCAACAATAGCCGCCGCCGCAATCCGAAACAGGGCTCAAAACGCGCTCCCGGCGATGGCAGGACAGGCAAGCAGCGCGATCATGCGAGCTGGAGACGCCCTCCCCACAAATCCTTCAAACAGGCCTATGCGGCGATCGATCTCGGCACCAACAATTGCCGGTTGCTGATCGCGCGCCCTTCCGATGAGAATTTCGTGGTGATCGACGCCTTCAGCCGCGTTGTGAGGTTGGGCGAAGGTCTGGCACAATCCGGGAAACTGTCTGACGCGGCAATGGACCGCGCGCTCGGAGCGCTGAAAATCTGTGCCGACAAGCTGCGCAAGCGCAATGTCCACCTCGCCCGCTCAGTCGCGACCGAAGCTTGCCGCCGAGCGAGGAATGGCGAGGCCTTCATTGAGCGCGTGCGCAAGGAAACCGGCGTCGCGCTAGATATCATAAGCGCGCAGGAAGAAGCGCGTCTCGCTGTGCTGGGCTGCCATATCCTGCTGGAAGACGGTATAGGTCCGGCAGTGATTTTCGACATTGGCGGCGGCTCCACCGAACTGGTGCTGATCGAACCGGGCGCGCCGGTGCCGCGCATCCTCGATTGGCAGAGCGTGCCGTGGGGCGTTGTCTCCCTGACCGAGACGGTAGGACACGAGGTTGGCAGCGCCGAGGAGCGCCTCGCACGCTATGCCAGGATGAAAGACCTCGTGCGCGAAAGCTTTGCCGATTTCGCCGAACGCATCCAGCAGCACAAGGCCGATGATCAGCGTCTGCTTGGCACCAGCGGTACGGTAACGACGCTCGCCAGCGTGCATCTTGGATTGCCGCATTATGATCGCAAGCAGGTCGATGGGCTGATCGTCCCGACTGACGACATGCTCGATATCTCGCGCCGCCTGTCCGAAATGTCTCCGAAGGACCGCAGCAAGCTCGATTGTATAGGGCACGAACGTGCTGAGCTGGTTGTGGCAGGCTGCGCCATTCTTGAAGTGATTAATGAACTCTGGCCCGCTGCGCGTCTCGGCGTGGCGGATCGCGGGATTCGCGAAGGCATTTTGCGCAGTCTGATGACAGCCGATGCTGAGGGCTCCGAAGCGCAGGCCGCGTTGCGCCAGCTGAAATCGGCAGGAGAGAAAGCGCAATGAGCCGCGGCAGAGAAGATTCGCAGCGCCGCCTGAATAGCGGCAAGAAGCGCAAAGCCAGCTCGCAACGCTGGCTCGAACGCCAGCTCAACGATCCATACGTCAAACGCGCGATGGATGAAGGCTGGCGCAGCCGTGCCGCTTTCAAACTGATCGAACTGGATGATCGCTTTGGTCTTGTGAAAGGCTGCAAACGTGTGATCGATCTGGGCATTGCGCCGGGCGGCTGGGCTCAGGTTGTGCGCAAACGCGCACCGCAGGCCACGGTGGTGGGAATCGATTATCTCGAAACCGAACCAATCGAAGGCGTCACCATCCTGCAAATGGATTTTATGGACGATGCCGCGCCCGCCGCGCTGGAAGAAGCGCTGGGCGGCCCCGCTGATCTGGTCCTGTCGGATATGGCGGCCAACACAGTGGGTCACAAACAGACCGATCACTTGCGCACCATGGCGCTGGTGGAAGCTGCCGCTTGGTTCGCCGTGGAAAATCTGACCGAAGGCGGCGCTTTTCTGGCGAAGGGATTCGCCGGGGGCACGGACAAGGATCTGCTCGACCTGCTCAAAGCGCATTTCCGCACGGTCAAACACGCCAAACCGCCCGCCAGCCGCAAGGGATCGAGCGAATGGTATGTGGTAGCGCAGGGTTTCAAAGGGCCGAAAAACTAGCTGCGATTATTGTTGTGGCCCGAACAAAAAAGCCCCGGCGCGAACCGGGGCTTTTTTGGTTTGGGTAAGCTGAAACAGCGGAGCGCTTACTCGGCTGCGGCCTCTTCTTCGGCTGCCGCTTCTTCACCCTCGGCCGCTTCGCCTTCTACGGGAACTTCTTCAACGACGACTTCGGGCAAGTCCGGGCCGCCGCCATTTTCGCGCAAATAGAGAATTACATTGGCGCGGTCCTCGGCATTGCCAAGGCCAGCGAAACTCATGGACGTGCCGTCAGCAAATCCGCGCGGCCTTTCCAACCATGCGTTCATGTTTTCATAGGTCCATTCGCCGCCTTTGCCTGAAAGTGCGCTCGAATAGCCGAATCCCTGGGCATTTGCTGCAATCGCTTCGCCAAGAACGCCGTGCAGATTGGGACCGATGCCATTGGCAGCACCCTGCTCAACACTGTGGCAGGCCGCGCATCTCGCGAAAACGCCTTGGCCGGCTTCAGCCGAACCGTTGGCGAGCAATTCAGCGAAAGTTGGCCCGGCATCGACTTCCGCGCCATCTTCGGCCGCTTCGATGATGTAGCCGGGATTCTCGGGCATCTCGGCTTCGCCGCCGCCGAAATAAATGCCGGCTACAATGTTTGCGCCAAGGGCAATGCCGCAACTGGCAAGAACCCAGCCGAAAATGGTGTTTGTACGATCGTTCATGACAAGAGCATTCTTCTACGATGTGACGTTCGTGCGCGGCTTAGTGTCCAGCGGCGCGGCGCGCAAGAGGGCTTTAGTCGCTTGTCCGCCCGCAAAGGCCAAGCTAGGCGCTGCATTCTATGGATAGCTTCCCCGCCCCCGCCCTCGCCATGGTCGAAAACATGCGCGCCGCAGCCGAGACTGATCCCGCGCGCGCTATCGCTTTTCAGGGCGCGCCGGGCGCCAATTCGCACCGCGCCGTGCTCGAATGGGAGCCAGACGCTCTGCCGCTGCCATGCTTCGGCTTTGCCGACGCCATTGACGCTGTAAAAAACGGGCGCGCGGGCTGCGCCATGATCCCGATTGAAAACTCGCAGGCGGGACGCGTTGCCGATATCCATTTCCTGCTACCGGAAAGCGGGCTTTCGATCGTGGGTGAGCATTTCCTGCCAATTCACCACGCGCTGATGGCGCTTGATACAAAAGGCCCGTTTACCGCGGCCTATAGCCATCCGCATGCGCTGAGCCAAAGCCGCCGCTATCTGCGCGAGCGTGGCATTGTACCGCTAAGCCATGCCGACACGGCAGGGGCAGCCGCGCATGTCGCCGAGAAAGGTGATCCGGGCGTTGCGGCGATTGCGCCGATGCTGGCGGCCGATCTCTACGGCCTGAAAATCGTCGATGAAAATGTCGAGGATAGCGCTGACAACACCACGCGCTTTGTCGTGCTGGCACGCGAACCGCTCCCGCTCGGCGAATTCAACGGGCAAGAGACGATGACCACCTTCGTTTTCGAAGTGAAGAACATCCCCGCCGCGCTTTACAAGGCGATGGGCGGTTTTGCGACCAATGGCGTCAATATGACCAAGCTGGAAAGCTATCAAAAGGGCGCGAGCTTTTCCGCCACCATGTTCTACGCCGACATTGTCGGTTCACCCGATGATCCAGCAGTTGGCCGCGCGCTGGAAGAGCTGGCTTTTCATTGCAAGGGCGTGACGATGTTCGGAACATATCCGCTTGCGCGCCAGCGCGGTTGAAAAATCTGGCTCTGACGTTGCCAAGTCATTGCTTCGCAACGAACCCCATGGCACCTAGGGTGACGTGACGGCGGGGCAATCTCCAACCACTGGCAAGGAATATGACGCGCTGCCGGCGCGAGGCGAGGATTTCTCGCAGGCGTGGCAGGACATGCGCGCCGACGATTCGATCCAATATGCCGAAGTCGCGATGCCCGAACAGGCACCGCCGCCCGATTGGTGGGTAAATTTCATGGATTGGCTGTCCCAATTCATGGCCCCAGTGGGACGGTTCTTCGTCTTTATCTGGCCGGTGCTTTCGTGGGTTTTGATCGGAGCCGGTATCGCGCTGCTTGTTTACCTGATCTGGCGGACTTTCGGCCCGGATTTGCAGGCCAAGCGCAGCCGACTGGAAAAACCCGAGGAGTGGGTGCCCAATCAGCAAGAGGCGCTCGCGCTGCTGGAAGAAGCGGACCGGCTGGCGGCAGAGGGTCAGTTCGACGAGGCGACGCATCTGCTGCTGAAACGCTCGGTCGGGCAGATCGCGCAGGCGCGGCCCGATCTTGTCGAACCATCCAGCACCGCAAGAGAGCTGTCCGCCGAACCCCGCATTCCCGAAGGCGCCCGCACCGCCTTCGCCGAGATCGCAGGGCGCGTGGAGCGTAGCCTGTTTGCGCTCTCCAGCCTGTCAGCCAATGACTGGCAGGCTGCACGCGATGCCTATGCCGAATTCGCGCTTGAGCAGAAATCGCTCGGCGACCGGGCGCTGGCGAGATGAGCCGGGCGCACAATCCATTCCGGCCAGGCATGGTGCTGGCGGTGCTGGCCATTGGCGTGCTCGCGTTCCTGCTGATGCTCTATGCGCTGGGCCAGGGCTGGGATGGCAGCGATGATCGCAATGGCGGCAGCCACGCTGCAGCGAACGGGCTGAACGGCTTTGCCGGACTGGCGACCATGCTCGAAGACACTGGCTACGATGTGGAAATCTCGCGCAGCCGAGGGAGCTACGACACTTATGGCTTGCTGGTGCTGACCCCGCCAATGTTTGGCGATGGCGAGGATTTGGCCGAGATCATCATTGACCGGCGGGAAAATGACTACGGGCCAACGATGGTCATCCTGCCGAAGTGGACGGCCTTCCCCATACCCGCCCAGCTCGATGTGGAAGCAGAGGAAGGCTGGGTATTCCTGACCAATGCTCGCAGCCCCGCCTGGTTCGAAGGGCTTGAATTTGCCGAAGGCAGCGAGCTGGAATTGGGCGAAACCAAGGGTTGGAACGGGATCGGGATGAGCGGGACGCTGCCCGAAGCTGAATCCGTTCAGGCCTTGACCACACAGCCCAATGAAGAACTGCGCGCCCACGTGCTCGACAGCGAGGGTCACCTGTTGGTGGGTGATTTGCCGGACAGCTATGATCCTGCTGACTACGACTATGCGCCCTACCCCACGACAATCGTATTCGAACCCGATTTGATGAACAATTATGGCCTCGCCGATGAAGATCGCGCGCGCCTTGCATTCCTGCTGATCGAAAATGCCACCGAAGGCGACGTCAATATGCCGATTGTCTTCGACCTGACCTTGCCGGGCCTTGGCGCGAGCGAAAACCTGCTGACACTTGCCTTCAGCCCGCCATTCCTTGCCGCGACCCTGTGCCTGTTGCTGGCCGCTCTGGTTATCGCATGGCGCGGCTTCCGGCGCTTTGGCCCGCCCGTGGCAGAAGTGCCCGCCATGGCGCAGGGCAAGCGGCAATTGGCGCGCAATGGTGCCTCGCTGGTGGAACGAGTCAAACGCTTCCACCTGCTGGCCGACCCCTATGCCGCGCTGATGAGCAGGCGCATTGGTGATGCGCTCGGCATACGTGAGCCCCATCCCGAAGCCCGTGCAACGGCCATCGACAGCGCGCTTGAGCGACGCGGCATCGAAGGCCCCGGCTTCACCCAAAGAGCCAATGAATTGCGCGGTGCATCACGCCCGCGCGACATACTGCGTGCTGCTGGCGCGTTGAAATCCATCGAAAGGACGCTGAAACGATGAGCATGACCCTGGAAGAGACCGCCCAGCTGGCGGGCACGATCCGCAATGAGGTCGGCAAGGCCATCGTCGGGATGGACGAAACAATAGAGCATTTGCTGATCGCGCTGGTGGCGCAGGGCCATGTGCTGCTGGAAGGTCCGCCGGGAACGGCCAAGACTTTCCTCGCCAATTGTTTTGCCCACGCCACCGGCCTCGAATTCGGGCGCATCCAGTTCACCCCTGATCTGCTGCCCGGCGATATCCTTGGATCGAACCTGTTCAACTTCCAGACCAGCCAGTTCACCCTGACGCGCGGGCCAATTTTCTGCGAGCTGCTGCTGGCCGACGAGATCAACCGCACGCCGCCCAAAACGCAGGCCGCTCTGCTCGAAGCGATGCAGGAACGCCGCGTGACGCTGGACGGTGAGACGCACACGTTGAGCGACAATTTCATGGTGGTGGCAACGCAGAACCCGATCGAAAATCAGGGCGTCTACCCGCTGCCCGAAGCGCAGCTCGACCGGTTCGCCTTCAAGCTGCTTATTCCCTACCCTAGCGCCGAGGAAGAGGCACGCATTGTAGAGCGCTTTGGTGATCGCAGCGGTCCGCAAAAACCTGCTGATTTCGGGATCGAGCAGGTCGCCACGCCCGAAATGCTGTCCCATGCGCAGGCCGCCGTGAAGAGCGTGACGCTGTCGCAGGATGTGCTGCAATATGCGGTGTCACTGGTCCGTGCGACGCGCGAGAGCGCTGATCTTGCCAGCGGTGCCAGCCCGCG
>DFBR01000099.1:12694-15290 GCA_002367375.1 Erythrobacter sp. UBA3075
GCTGCTATCACCCGCTGCCGAGATTGAGGGCAAGCTGGTCGAGGACCTTGTCGCTGGCCTGATCGAAGAAACAGAGGCTCCGCGCTAGGCCGTCCTTGTGAAGCTTCCCCGCATCAACCTGCCGCCGATACCCATCGTGCCGACGCCGCGCACGTTGGTGCTGCTGGCGCTGCTGGCGCCGGTTGCAGTGGTAATTGCGGCAACAGCGCCGGGCGCATGGATCATAGCTCCAGCCGCCGGTGCCGCTCTGTTGCTGCTCATGCTGATCGACGGGTGGCTGGCGGGCAGCATGGTGCGGTTCGACTATTTCGTGCCCGCAGACGTCGAAGTCGGCCAACCGGCCAAGCTGCGGGTAGATGCGACGATCGAACGGGCCAGCGATTCGCGTTTGCCAGAGGTGTCCATCGGCTTCGAGCCGCGACTGGGCGATAGGGGTGTCACCAATTTCAAGCTCCAGTCAGCGGGTGAGGCAAACCGCTTTTCCGGCATCGGAGAGGCGGTGCCAGTGCGGCGCGGGACAGGCGAATTGCACGATCTGTGGCTACGCTGGCCGGGTCCGCTCGGGCTGGCAGTGCGGCAAGTGCATCAAACCCTCGACGCGCGCATTCGCGTTTGGCCCGATCTTTCTCCCGTGCGCTCCCCCACTCTGCAGGCCTTCCTGCGTGACAGCCAGTTCGGTCTCGTCGCGCGGCGGATACGCGGCGAAGGCACGCAGTTTGAAGCGCTGAGCGAATATGAGGCGGGCATGGATCGCCGCCGGATCGACTGGAAGGCCTCCGCCCGCCACACCGCACTTTACGCCCGCGAGAACGAGGCCGAGCGCGACAATCAGGTCGTCTTCGCCTTCGATTGCGGCCAGTCCATGTGCGAGCCGGTCGATGGCCTGCCGCGCATCGACCGGGCGGTGTCCGCCGCGCTGACCGCAGCCTATGTCGCGCTGAAAGGCGGCGACCGGGTGAGCCTGTTCGGCTTTGCCGACCATCCGCAGGTGATGACGCCATTCGTGACCGACACCCGCGCCTTCTACCGCCTGCAAAGCGCAGCGGCAGAACTTGATTATGTGCCGCGTGAACCGAATTTCACGCTCGCTCTCGCCACACTTGCGTCGCGGCTTAAACGCCGCTCACTAATTGTGCTGTTTTCCGACTTCACCGATCCGACTTCGGCGGAATTGATGGTCGAAAGCGTCGAGCGGCTGGTGCGTCACCATCTCGTGATCTTCGTCACCATGGTCGACACCGAGCTGGAGGAACTTGCTGCGACGGAGCCGGACAGCATGGGCGATATCGCCGTCGCGGTCAGCGCCGATGCGCTTGCCCGCCAGCGCGCGCTGGTGCTTGGGCGGTTGCGGCGGCTTGGCGTCAATGTGATCGAGGCACCCTATGATCGCATAGGCTATCAACTGATCGACATGTATCTGGAAACCAAACGCGCGGAGGCAATCGGCTGATGGCATTGCCGTTCTTCAAAAGCGCGGAAATCGAACCGCCCGCCGATGTCGAGGCCGCGACCTTGCGATCTGACCGTTTCCGGCTGGAGCGCGAAGTGGACTGGCAGCGGCTCGACCAGATCGTCACCGCGCTGGAAAAAGGGCGCCCCAAGCGCATCAGCGACGAAGACCTGCTCGAACTGCCGGTGCTGTATCGCAAGACCGCATCAAGCCTGTCGGTGGCGCGAGAAACTTCTCTCGATGCCGCAACGCTCAGCTATCTGGAGGCGCTGGTGCGCCGCGCGTGGTTCCAGATTTATGGCCCGCGCATTGGCCTGTTCGGCTGGTTGCGACGCTTCTTTATGGGCGGCTGGAGTACTTCGGTACGCGAGATCTGGCTCGACATCTGCATTTCCTTTGCCGTGATGGTGGCAGGCACGCTGGTCGGCTGGCTGCTCGTCGCACGCGATAAAGAATGGTTCTATTCGCTCGTCCCGGGAGAGATGGCAGGTGGGCGCGTTCCGGGCGCAGACCGCGCAGTTCTGGAAGAATCGCTCGCGCAGCACGACAATGCCGAGGGGCTATCGGTCTTTGCCGCCTATCTCTTCTCCAACAACACCGGCGTCACCATCATGGCCTTTGCACTGGGCTTTGCCTTCGGCATCCCCACGCTGCTGTTGCTGCTGTATAACACTGCGCTGCTGGGCGCGATGTTGTGGGTGTTCGCCGATGCCGGGCTGGGGTTGGACTTTGTCGGCTGGCTCTCCGTCCATGGAACGACCGAACTGGGCGCGATCATGCTGGGCGGCGCTGCGGGTCTACATGTCGGACGGACCATGGCCTTTCCCGGAGAACGATCGATCCTTGCTGCGATGCGCGATGCGGGCGTGCGCGCGGCGCAGGTCATGGCAGGCTGCACGATCATGCTGATCGTTGCCGGGCTGCTCGAAGGCTATGTTAGGCAATTGGTCGGCGACACCAATTCGCGCCTTGCTATCGGTGGCGGCATGTTGCTGTTCTGGATTATCTACTTCGCATTCGTCAGGCGACCGCCGGAGCATGAGGCATGAGTGCGGCGATCAATATGATGCGCGGAGAGCCGGGCAAACGCGACCGGATGCTGGTGACACCAGAAGGCCTCGCCTTGCCGCTCACTGTTGGCAGCCG
>DFBR01000099.1:15428-17068 GCA_002367375.1 Erythrobacter sp. UBA3075
CTGTTCCTCGCCCGCTATGGCTATTTCCTGTTCTTCGAACTGGGACCACGCGCGGCGACACCGGGCAAGCGCTTGCTCGGCCTGCGGGTGGCAGCACGCGATGGCGGCCGGCTGACTGCGGAAATGGTGATCGCGCGCAATCTGGTGCGCGATGTCGAAGTGTTCATCCCGGGATTTTTCCTGCTCGGCGGCGGGGAACAGGCTGGCGTTGCCGGGCTGACCGCCTTTGTCTGGCTGGCGATCTTCGTATTGTTCCCCTTCTTCAACAAGGATGCGCTGCGCGCAGGCGACCTTGTGGCAGGGACCTGGGTGGTGGAGGCGCAATCCGCCAAGCTGAAAGAAGCGATGTCGCTCGCCCCCGATCGCAGCACAGAATACCGTTTCGGCGAGGATGAGCTTTCCATTTACGGCGAGCATGAATTGCAAGTGCTGGAAAACGTGCTGCGGCAAGACCAGCCAGAGGCGCTGCGCGATGTGGCCGATGCCATCACCAACAAGATCGGCTGGCAACTTGGTCGTGGTGATGAGCGTGAATTCCTCGAAGCCTTCTACGCTGCGCTGCGCGGCCATCTGGAAAGCGGCATGCGTTTCGGCAAGCGCAAGAGGGACAAGCATTCGTAAGCGATTGTAAATTCATCCACACCGGCTTCGCAGACTTCCCCAATGCATGATACAAGGCCGCAAGATTTCAACTGAGGGGAAAGCCAATGTCCATTGGAAACTATCGATTCAATTCTGATTTGGCGGTGGAAATCGCCAAGGATGTCGGCCTCGCCATCCTGATACTCATCGTCACCTGGGCTTTGGCCAAGGCGGCCAAATGGGCATTTGCCAAGCTGGTTGATGCAGTTCCACTGCTCCAGCGCGGGACCGCGTCGGGCGAAAGCGTCGGTGAATCGCTCGGCAAGATCGTTTCGCTGTTCATCTGGCTGTTCGGCCTGCTCGCCGTGTTGCAGGTCTTCGGCCTCAACACCGTGGCAGGGCCGATCAATTCGCTGCTCGAAAATGTCGTGGACTTTGTTCCCGATCTGATTGGCGCAGGCATCCTTGCCTATGTCGGCTTCATGATTGCGGGCATCGTACGCGATATCGTGGTGACTGCGGCGCAGACGCTCAACGTCGACAAATGGGCCAACACCGCGAGCGCAGGCAATGTCGAGGATGTTACTGGCAGCACTGCTGTCAGCAAGACACTCGGCACGATCGCCTATGTGTTTATCGCCATCCCGGTCGCAATTGGCGCGCTGGGCGTGCTGAACATCGCCTCAATCTCCGGCCCGGCAACCGAAATGCTCGACATGATCCTTGCCGCGATCCCGCGCATCATCGCTGCCGCCATCCTGCTCGGCCTAGGCTATATGATCAGCAAGTTCGTGGTGAATATCCTCACAGAATTGCTGTCCGGCTTTGGTGTGGACCGCTCGCTCGAAGCCACTGGCTTGATGGGTGAAGGAAGCAGCGCGTCGAGCATCATTTCGCGCGTTGTGCAGATTGCCATCATCCTGTTCTTCGCCATTGCGGCGACGCGGATGCTGGGCTTCCCTGAACTGACTGCGATACTCAACGAGGTGCTCGCGCTCGGTGGCCGCGTGGTGTTTGGTGCGGTTGTGATTGGCGCAGGCTTCCTGATCGCCAATATG
>DFBR01000099.1:17138-22675 GCA_002367375.1 Erythrobacter sp. UBA3075
TCCCATCCGGGTCCGGCAGACGATCCGCAGGATCTTCCACCCGGCGCGTAAAATCGCAGAAGATCATAACGGCCTGATCTTTACGAACAGGCCCTAACCAAGTTACGGGGCGTAGGACCATGATCCTGCGCCCCGCTTCTTTGTCCGATGCCGAAGACCTCGCCCAGCTTGGGCGCAGCAGTTTTTGCGCCGCTTTCGAACATCTTTATCGGCCACAGGACCTCGCCACATTTCTGGAGCAGGCTTACTCGCTCGAAGCTGTCACAGCGGAGATCGCTGATCCGGCGATCACACACCGTCTTGCACAGGATCACGCTGACGGACCACTCACAGGGTTCGTGAAGGTCAAGCAGCCAAGTGGATATCAAGAGCATTCCGACGCCGCCAATCCTCTTGGCCTTGGCCAGCTATATTGCGACCCTGCGCGCATTGGTGAAGGCATCGGCGCAGCACTGATGGATTGGGCGCTGGCCGAGGCCAGAACGCACCAATGCGGTGCCATTCAACTGTCCGTGTGGAGCGAGAATTACGGCGCCCAGCGCTTCTACGAGCGATACGGCTTTACCAAGATCGCCGACATCGGTTTTTGGGTGGGCGAACAGCGCGATGACGAATTTCTTTACGAACTGCGCATGTAAAGCTGCTTCGCGGTTAAGCTGGCCTTAGGGCTTTTTCGTCACCGTGGGCGTAATGATAAATGTCGCAAATAAACTGCCCGAATTCGAGGCTCCCGCTCGCCCTCTGCCCGCTGAACTGATCAGCGATCCTGCTATTGACCGGGGGCTTGCCAGCGTGCGCGGTCATCTGGGCGTGGAGATCGCTTTTGTGTCGCGCTATGTCGAGGACGGACAGCGCGAGCTGACCCATCTCAGCAGCGATCTGGAATTGCCGATGGGCCCCGGCTTCCGCGAAGATCGCGAAGAAAGCTATTGTTGGCACGTCCTGCAAGGTAATCTGCCTGAACTGATTCAGGACCCGGCGGATCACCCCTTGACCAGCGATCTGGCCATCACGGATTTCCTGCCGGTCGGTTGCCACGTAAATACTCCGCTGCGGCTGGCCGATGGCACTGTATGGGGCAGTTTCTGCGCGCTGGGCCGCACGCCTGATCGCTCGTTGAACGACCGCGACTTGGCTATCCTCAAGAGCTTCGCCAACCTTGCCGCCGAGCGCATCGGAGCCTCGCTGGAAAAGGAAATCAACCATCGCGAAGCTCGCAAGCGGGTCGAATCCATGCTCGATGGCCATGGTGTCTCGACTTTCCAGCAACCTATCGTGTCGCTCTCCACGGGTGAGCCGGTGGGCGTGGAATGCCTGTCACGCTTTCCGGACCTGACCAAACGCGGTCCCGATGCCTGGTTCGAGGATGCCGCAATGGTCGGTCTGGGCAAGGAATTGGAGCTGACTGCCGTACGCTGCGCGCTCGATTCGCTGTCGCACATGCCCGCTGGGCTCTACGCCACGATCAATGTCTCGCCAGGCACTGTCGCATCTGGCGCCCTGCGCGGATTGCTGGAAACAGTCGAAATGACCAATCTTGTGATCGAGATAACCGAGCATTGCCAGGTTACCGATTTTGACGAATTGGCGCGCGAGATCGCCGCGCTCAAGGCCTATGCCAAGATTGCTATCGCCGATGTCGGCACGGGCTATTCCGGCCTGCGGCATATTGTCGATTTGAAACCCGATATCCTCAAGATGGACATGGTGCTGACGCGCGGGATCGAAACCGATCCGGCACGCAAAGCGATGACTGCGGCGCTGGTGCAGCTGGCACGCGAAATCGGTTGTTCAATGGTGGCAGAAGGCATCGAAACCGAACACGAAGCGCGGGCGATGAAGAATCTCGGCGTCGATTGCGGACAGGGCTATCTCTATTCGCGCCCGCTGCCCGTGGTTGCCGCGCAGCAATTCCTGCTGGGAAACGCCAGATAGCTGAAAGGTCGAATACTCCCGCTCAGTTTTCATTGCGCAGCTCGCGCTGCTGTTCGCGGGTCATTTCCTTGGCTGCATAAATGTCGCCGCCTTCGATCTGAACCTGCATCCGTTTCTGGTCATTCTCGCGGTAAGTCGCTTCGGCACGGTCCATTTCCAGTTCGCTCAGGCCAATTTTTTCCAGCGCCAGCCGCGCCATATGAATGGCCGATTCGTGGACTTCGCGCACGACATATTCCGCTGGGCCCGCAGCAAGTTCGATGACCGAACGGCGGTCAAACCCGCGCACGTAAATCAGCGCGTCGGGAAAAGTCTCATGCACGGATGCAAGTAGATCGGCTTCGGGCACTTCGTCGATGCAGAACATGATAAGCTGCGCTTCGGCCCCGCCAGCCTGCCGCAGCAAATCCATACGCGTGCCATCCCCGTAATAGACCTTGCTGCCGAACTCCTCGGCGATGTCGATCTGTTCGGCTTTCTTGTCGATCACGGTAACCGACAGTCCGCCCGCGCGCAGCGTGTTGGCAACGCTCTGGCCGAAACGGCCATGTCCCACAACGAGCGCGCCCGCGCCTTGCTGTTGCGGCCCTTCGCGGGTTTCCTCGGAACCGCCCGGCTCCCGCCTGATACGCGCGGTGGCCATCATCAGGAACGGCGTTGCCGCCATGGACAGCGTGACAACCGCGCCGAATATACTGGTGGTTTGCGGTTCGATCAGCAGTGCGTTTTCTGCCGCTGCATAGAGGACGAAAGCGAATTCACCGCCCTGGCTCAACAACAGGCCCAGCGCGAGCGCGGCGCGCCACGTCATCTTTGCAAGCAGCCCCAGCCCGAAGATAATGCCTGTCTTCACCGCAATAAGAAGCATAGCGAAGCCAACCACAAAGAACGGCCGTTCGGCCACCGCACCAAGGTCCAGCATCATGCCCACGGCCACGAAGAACAGGCCGAGCAGGATCGAGCGGAACGGTTCGATATCCGCCTCCAGCTCATGCCGGTAAGGCGTATCGGCGAGCATGACCCCGGCGATAAATGCGCCCAGTGCGGCAGACAGGCCCAGCGCCTGCATCACGAATGCGCTGGCCAGCACGGTGAATAGTGCGGCGACGACAAACAGCTCGCGCTCGCCAAGCCCGCCGATCAGGCGAAACAGCGGACGGATGATGAGGCGACCAGCCGCGATCAGGCCGATGATCGCGCCGACAGTCAGCAGTCCCAGCATCCAGCCCGAAGGCCCGGTGTCGGTCGCAGGATTGCGGCTCATCGCCGCGACAATCGTGATGAGCGGAATGATCGAAAGGTCCTGAAACAGTAGGATGCCAAAGGCTTTCTCACCAAAGGGCGTGCGAAGCCTGCCAGCAGATTGCAGCATCGGCAGAACCTGCGCGGTGGACGACAGACCCAGCGGCAGACCAATCGCGAGCGCGGCGGCAGTGGTGTATCCGGTCAGCGCCAATATCGTAGCTGTGACAGCCAGCCCGCAAGCGACAACTTGCGTCAGGCCAAGGCCGAAAATCAGATGCTTCATTCGCCACAGGCGCGCCGGGCTCAGCTCCAGCCCGACGACGAACAGCAGCATGACGATGCCCAGTTCGGCCACGGTTGCCATCTGCTCGGCATTGCCGACCAGCCCGAAAACTTGCGGCCCCAGCAGCGCGCCAGCCACAAGGTAGCCAAGCGTGGCACCCAATCCCGCGCGCCGAAAAGCCAAGACCGCAACGAGCGCGAATCCCAGAATCAGCAGCGCATCGCGCAGCATCAATCCACTATGATGTTCCATTTGCGCAGGCGTAGCGGCTTGCAGCACGCCTGTCATTGCCCCTTCATACAGGGACGTCTATATCAGCCCCCATGTCCATAGACGCCATTTCCTCCGTGCGCCCCTGGCGCATGATTGAACGCCGCAAATCGCGCCAGATCATGGTCGGCGATGTCCCCGTTGGCGGAGATGCGCCGATCACCGTGCAGACGATGACCAACACCCCGACGGAGGATGTGGGCGCCACTATCGACCAGATCCGTCGGTGTGAGGATGCAGGCGCGGATATTATCCGCGTGTCCTGTCCCACGGCAGAATCAACCGCGAATTTTGACCAGATTACGCGCGCGGCGGAAGTCCCGATCGTTGCGGACATTCATTTTCACTACAAACGCGCGCTGGAAGCAGCGGACAAGGGCGCGGCGTGCCTGCGCATCAACCCCGGCAATATCGGCAGCAGCACCCGCGTGGCCGAAGTTGTCCGCGCGGCCAAGGCCAATGGCTGCGCCATCCGTATCGGGGTGAATGCAGGCAGTCTGGAAAAAGACCTGCTCGAAAAATATGGTGAGCCGTGTCCCGACGCATTGGTGGAAAGCGCCCTCGATCATATCAAGCTGTTGCAGGACCACGATTTCCACGAATTCAAAGTGGCGGTGAAGGCAAGCGACGTGTTCCTGGCGGTAGCCGCTTATCAGGGATTGGCCGAAACGGTCGATTGCCCGCTGCATCTCGGTATTACCGAAGCGGGCGGATTGATCGGCGGCACGGTCAAATCTTCCATCGGTATGGGCAATTTGCTGTGGGCGGGCATCGGCGACACGATCCGTGTCAGCCTGTCCGCGGAACCCGAACAGGAAGTGAAAGTCGGCTTTGAAATGCTCAAGGCACTTGGCCTCAGGACGCGCGGCGTGCGGGTGGTCTCCTGCCCGTCCTGCTCGCGCCAAGGCTTTGATGTGATACGCACGGTCGAAGCGCTTGAAGCGCGGCTCGAACATATCAAAACACCGATGAGCCTTTCTGTGCTGGGCTGCGTGGTCAATGGTCCGGGTGAAGCACGGGAAACCGATATCGGGATTACCGGTGGCGGCGCGGGCAAGCATATGGTCTATTTGGCAGGCGTTACCGATCACCACGTCGAAAGCGCTGATATGCTTGACCACATCGTATCGCTGGTAGAAGCCAAGGCAGCCGAAATCGAGAATGGCATGACCAATGCCGGGAATGCCGAAACCTCCGCCGTTGCGGCGGAATAACCTGAGGGGGAATACCATGAGTGACGAAAAGAACGTGCAGAAGCTCTCGCCTGAAGAAGAAAAGCGCATCATCCAGCAGAAGCTCGCCGAAGCCAAAGGCGGCGACAAGGGTGGCGACAAGNNCAAGGCCGCTGCAAAGGGCGCTGCGAAGAAGTGATTGCGATGACGGGCGGAGCTTGGACTGCCGCGAAATTTCGGACTTTCCTCGCTCCGCTCGCTCTCGCGCTTACCCTGGCGGCATGCCAGACCGCAGGCGATCATACGTCAGGTGGCGAGGTTCATACAGCCGACTATCCTGAAGCGACATCCTATGATGTTACGCCCGATCCCATGGGCGAGGTCGATGCCGCGTTGGCTCTCGCTACCGAAAACGGTACTCGCCTGCTGCTGGTGATGGGCGCAAACTGGTGCCATGACAGCCGTGCGCTCGCCGGTTGGCTGAACACTGATCGCTTCACGGCATTAGTGGAGGATCATTACGAGCTGGTGTTCGTCAACGTCGGCCTTCCGCAAACCGGTGATGGCCACAATTTTGATATCGCCCGCCGCTTTGGCGTCAACGATTTGCCCGGCACGCCCAATTTGCTGGT
>DFBR01000099.1:22743-23691 GCA_002367375.1 Erythrobacter sp. UBA3075
CGCTCGATTCTGCCGGTCGAAGGGATCGAGATTGCGGAGTGAGCGCGCTCTAAAGTTAATTCTTGCTCTTGCATGGCTTAGCTTCGCCATATTCCCTGCGCAATTGGCAAGCGCGCAGTCCGGCAGTGAAAGCTATCAGTTGCCCGCCCCTTGGCACGTAGCAAGTGATCAGCATCATAGATCACATGTTGATTACGAGCCGCCGGCGCCACGTAGAGGGTTGGTGCTACAGGGATACCGCTATGACCGAATGCGGAGATCAATTTGGGCATCACAGGACTTGCGCAGGCGCGCCGAAGACGAATGCGAGGGAAGGGTAACCTTTCCCGCCTTGCCGTCGCATGAGTCAGACCGTCCCAGACGCGATCGAGATACGATTTCAGAATTTTGGCTCATCATTTCTCTGCCCGAGACTTTGCTGATCGAACGAAAACCTCGAATCGTGGCTGTCGAAGACTGCGAGGCTCAATACGGATACGAGATGAGCATCACGCGCAGTTTCCAGGTTGAAGACCTTATTACCATCAGATCGGAAGACTCTAACCGCACATGGTTGCGAACGAGGCCCATTGATGAGGAACTAGCGCGAGCGACTCATGGCTTTTTGCCGGTTACTTCTCTGAGAGAGCTTCGGGAACGCAATTCTGGCAAGTCCCTAGGTACTGAACGGAATTCCGCAGGCATACGCGTGGAATGCTTCAATCGCTCGCAGTATTTCGACTTCAGGATAGATTGCCATCTTGCAGAGCGTGGGCGCTTCGCTGGCCTTTTGCTTCGCAGCGAGCAATTCCACACCGCATCGATTGACGATGGAATTATCGTAACAGATCTGCACCTTAATACTTGGATCGACGGCAGACTCTTTGAATGGGATCGTGAAATCAGCCTCGAACCAATTGTGCCACGCTGGATGCGGTAACTGCTTGCTCCACGTTGTCCATCACGCCG
>DFBR01000099.1:23723-24251 GCA_002367375.1 Erythrobacter sp. UBA3075
TGCGGACGAGCGGGTTTGCAGTGACCGAACATGCGCCAATACCGATGCCGCGTGCATGGCTGGAGGCGGTCCATTGCCCCGATTATGTCGAGCAGGTTTTCGCTGCCGATGTTCCGCGCGAGAAAGAGCGGCGGATCGGCTTTCCTGTAACCCCGCATATCGCCAGCCGCGTGCGCCATACCAATGGCGGCACCTGGCTCGCGGCCAAGCTCGCAATGGAGCACGGCTATGCCGCCAACAGCGCGGCGGGCAGCCATCATGCCTTGCATGATACGGGCGCGGGCTATTGTGTGTTCAATGATCTGGCAGTCACGGCCAATCGCCTGATTGCCGAGCGCGATGCGCAGCGTGTGCTGATCGTAGATCTTGATGTGCATCAGGGCGATGGCACCGCCAGCCTGCTTGCCGGACGCGAGGACGTGTTCACTCTGTCGCTCCATGCTGAAAGGAACTTCCCCGCACGCAAAGCCCGTTCCACGCACGATGTCGGCCTGCCCGATGCCATGGATGATGGCGCTTATCTCGCGG
>DFBR01000099.1:24275-28565 GCA_002367375.1 Erythrobacter sp. UBA3075
TGGGACGGCTCGCCCTCACCGGCGAAGGCTTGATCGCGCGTGACCGGCTTGTCCTGCATGAAGCGCGCAAACGCGGCATTCCCGTCGCCAGTGCGCTGGGCGGTGGGTATGGCGCGGATCAGCGGCAGATCGCAGCACGTCACGCCTGCTCGATGCTGGCCATGGCCTATCCGCAGGTCAATCCGGCGGATCTGAAACGGGTGCAGGACGTCTTTACCGGGGTTTAAGGTCGTTCAGCTAGGTTTGGGAGCGTTATGGATATGCGCATCCCCCTCGCCAGCCTGCTGGTCGTCGGCGGCCTTGTCGGGCTCGTCATTCCAATCGGCTCGTCTGATCAAGGCTCGGTGACAGCCGATGTGAGCGATTCTGATACGGACAGCAACGCGCCTCTCGCCATGATGACCGGCGCTACCGATCCTGTGACATGGGCCGAAGATGTGACGCTGGAACGCGAGCGTGACGGGCATTTCTACGCTGATGTCGTCGTCGATGGCGTGCCCAGCCGGATGCTTGTCGATACTGGCGCCAGCGTAATCGCGCTGACCGGTGACGACGCATCTGCCATGGGCCTACACTGGGACCCCAATGCTGTGCGCGTCGTGGCGCAAGGTGCGAGCGGCCCGGTGCAAGGCGTGCAGACCAATCTCAACCTCGTGACGGTTGGCAATTTTGAAGCGCGCAATGTCGATGCGCTGATTATCCCGGAAGGGCTTGGCATTTCGCTGCTCGGCCAGTCATTCCTGTCGACCATCGACACGGTTGAAATCGCGGGCGACCAGATGGTGCTGGAGAACTGACGCCCATGAATATGAGCAGCCTCCTCCCCCACCGCTGGCGCAGCAAGCGCGAAGCGACACGTCATGCCGAAGCAATCACAGGCATTCTCGAAACCCCGCCAATCGTGCCCAAGACCGACGGCGTTGTGCTGTTCTCCATGATCGGCACCGCCGTGCTGCTCCCTTATCTGGTCGCGGTGAAGAGCCTGTGGAACGAACTGCAGCGCGGTCGCATCGCGATCCTCGATGATGGCACGCTGACCGCGCAGGACCGCGCGATCCTTGCCCATCACTGCGGCGATCCGGAGATCATGCGCATCGCCGATGTGGTGCTGCAGGAATTTCCCAAAGGCGGCACGTGGGAACGGTTGTTGACAATTCTTGATCGGCGCAGCGGCGAATATTGGATCCAGCTCGATAGCGACACGGTGACGCTTGCGCCGCTGCCCGAAGTGGCCGATGCCATCGCGCGCAATCGCAGCTTCCTGTTCCTCGGAGAAGCAGAGGCCGCAGTCGGCCCGCTACCGCTCGCCGAATTCCACCAACGCTTCTACCGGGATGGCGAACAGGACGGCCATGTCCAGACGCGCATCGAATCGCGGCTTGACCGGGTCGATGCCAAGCGCGGTTGGAAATATGCGCGGGGCTGTTCCGGCTTCGCTGGGTTCGCTGCCATGGGGGCCGGACGCGGACTTGCATCAGCCTTCCTGACCGAGATGACCGGCATGATCGGCGAAGATGATGTGACCATCTGGGGCACCGAACAGGTCACTTCCAATTTCCAGCTCGCCAATGAAACCGCGCCGGTAGTGCTACCCTATGATCGCTACCTCAATTACTGGAATGAAGATTGGGATGAGGGTGCAGGATTCGTCCATTTCGTAGGCACGCATCGTCACGACAATGGTGCCTATGTCCGCGCAAGTTTGGCCGCGATTGAGCGGTTGAAAGCCACGTCCTAGCTCCCCGGTATGGACAAGGTTCATACTCAAGGTGCAATATTGCTCCCATGAACCGCCGCCAACTTCTGACTTCCACGCTTGCCGCCGGGGCCGCGCTTGCTGCTCCCGCCAGTCTCTCGGCCCGCCTGTTTGCGCAGGCCGCGCCCGATCTGCGCACACGGCGTTTGCTAGATATTGCCGCAAGTCAGGTGGCACGGGCTGGCAGCGCACTGTGGCGCGGCGATGTCGTGGGGATTGCCGATTTCGGCGTGCATTCCAGCCTCCCGCGCTTCCATTTCGTCAATCTGGAGGCCGGCACAGCGGATAGCGTGCTGGTAAGCCATGGCAGCGGATCCGACCCGGAGCATGATGGCTGGCTCAACGGTTTTTCCAATCTGCACGATAGCTGGGCCACCAGCCGCGGGGCCTATATTACATGGGAATGGTATGAAGGTCGCTTTGGCACCTCTGTCCGTCTCGGCGGGTTGGACCCGGACAATGATCAGGCCTTCCCGCGCGCCATTGTAATGCATCCCGCAAGCTACGCTGCATCTTCGCATGTCGAGCGCTGGGGGCGGCTTGGCCGCTCCAACGGCTGCTTTGCTTTTGGGCCGGAAGTCTTTCCGCAAGCCTTGCTGCGACTGGCTGGCGGACGGCTGATCTATGCCGATACGCTGGGCATTGGTGAAAATGGCGAGGACGTGGCTCGGCCCACACAGGACAATGTCGATTTCGAACGCCTCGCAGCACGCAATCGCGGAGAGGGCGACGTGGCTCTGGCTTCAGCCGAGCAGCCCAGTGAAAGCGATCTGGGACGGGTTTATCTCGATGCCAATCCGGGCCTGACGACTAACGCCGACGAATAGGCATCAAGTTGCGGTCGTCCGCGCATCCTCGACAATTTCGATCACTTCTTCACTCGTTGCGCGAGAGCGATTGCCCACCCGCGGCGCATCGAGCGCGGCCAGAACCGGCGCGTCGCGACCGTAGATGTCGTTGAAACTGCGCAGATCACCGTCGATATCGACGCCCATCGTGAAATAGGTGATGTAGACTGGCATCGTGCGTTCCACCGGAACGCGTGTGTAATCGCCGCTGGTGGAAATCTCGACCGCCTCGTCGCGCGATGCGCCCCGCCCGAGGATTGCCACAGTCATCGCAAGTTCGAGCGCGCGTTCGACGCGGATGCAACCATGGCTGCGGGCGCGATTGTCGCTGTCGAACAGGCCGCGCGCGGGCGTATCATGCAGGAAAATGGCATGCGGATTGGGCATGTCGAGCTTCATGCGGCCCAGCGAATTGTTCGGTCCGGGCTGCTGCACCACCGAAATCCAGCCATTGGTACCGCGCGTGGCTGTATAGCCTCGCGCACGGGCCCATTGGGGATTGTTGAGCACACGGTTGCCCAGCCCTTCGCCGCGTACGATGCTTTGCGGCACGGTCCAGGTCGGGTTGAAGACGATGCCTTCCACCGTTTCCGCCAGTTGCGGCGTAGCGGTGCGACCGGGCGCGCCGACAATGGTGCGATAGGTGGTGATAATCTGGTCATTGACCGTCAGGCGCAGCTGATATTCCGGCACATTGGTGATCAGATATTGCCCGCCCAAATCGCGCGCCAACCAGCGCCAGCGATCCATATTGGCGCGGATCATACGGCGGCGTTCGGCCTCGCTTTCAGGCGTTTCGGCTAGCGCCTCGCGCAAGGCGGTGTAATCGGGATGCGACGGCGCAAGCGAGGTGAGAACGGCCGCGACATCGCCCTTCTCCAGCGCCTGCCCCATCAGATCGCGGGTCGGTAGCAATCCGGCATCGGGATCGACGACAAACCACTGCCGTCGTGCCTCCATCGGCGTGCGCCCGTCGCGCAAATCCTCGACCAGCCACCTGAATGTTCCACTAGCGCGCATATTCAGCGCCGAGCTCGGACCGCGCGCAATTTCCTCGCGCAGCAGGTCCGGGCGATAGTCCGCAGGTGTGAGTCCTTCGCCCTCGATCGCCTCGATAGCGGCCAGCAAGGCATTGGCATTGTCGACAGACCATTCCTGCACCAGTGGCAAGCGCGGATCTTCCTGCACGACCTCCTGCGAGGAGGTTTCAGGCGTCTCTGTCACCTGTGCCGCGTCTTCTTCCTGCAGGATATCCTGCGCGAAGAGAGTTTGGGCATAGCCTTGCGCGGTAACCATTGCAGTGGCCGCAATTGCGCCGAAAAAACCGACGAAACGCATCAGAATTGTGTCCCTGTTAACCATCATTACCGGACAGACTGTGCCGGTTTGCTGATCTTCTATCAAGCATTTGCGCTTTCAGGGGGCTGAACCATGTTGGCGGCCTGTGGACTGGGTTCTGTGGAGAGACAGGTGACGCACGCCTGCCCGCCCCCTACAGCGGCGCGCGATGGACCATCCGCAGCGCCTCCTCCTCCCGTTTCTTGCCGCGATGGCTGGCGTTGCCTTCCTGTCATTGATGGACGCCTTCATGAAGGAAGCGTCGCTGGCCGCAGGCGTTTATACAGCGTCGCTGCTGCGATCATTGATGGCGGCGGCGCTGGTTGCCCCTTTCTGGCTGGCGAGCGG
>DFBR01000099.1:28612-29196 GCA_002367375.1 Erythrobacter sp. UBA3075
ATGGCGCTGACTTTTTTCTATGCATTGACCAAGCTGCCGATTGCAGAGGCCATTGCGATCAGCTTCGTCGCGCCGCTCTTGGCACTATATTTCGCGCGAATTTTCCTCGGCGAGACTATTTCGCGCGGTGCGATCCTTGCCTCGGTGGTGGGCTTCGCCGGAACGCTGGTGATCGTCAGCGGAAGGCTGGGGCGCAGCGATTTCGATGAAGGGGTGGCCCTAGGCATCGCTTCGCTGCTGTTTTCGGCCATGCTCTACGCCTACAATTTCGTGGTCATTCGGCGCCAGTCACAGGTTGCTGGCCCGCTGGAAGTGGCGACATTTCATGCCGGTGTTGGCGGCCTTGTGCAGGCTCTCGCCGCGCCGTTTTTCTTCGTGATGCCGGGCGGCGAGGCGCTGGGGACGATTGCGGTTGCCGCTACGCTAACGATTGCTGGTTCAATCTGCATCGCGTGGTCCTATGCCCGGGCAGAGGCGCAGGTGCTTGTCCCAGTAGAATATACAGGTTTCCTGTGGGCTGCGTTGTTCGGCTGGTTATTCTTCCAGGAAACAGTGACCGCGACCACCATTGCGGGTGTGGTGTT
>DFBR01000174.1 GCA_002367375.1 Erythrobacter sp. UBA3075
TGAAAGACCTTGCGGGCAATCGCCTGAATTCCGCAGGCGAGATAGTAATCGACGCGCGCAATCACCGCACGCAGGACGCCAACCGCCGCGAAGCGCGGGAACGTCTGGCTGAAATCATCAAACAGGCGCTCAAGGAACCCAAGAAGCGTGCGAAAACGCGGGTAAACCGCGTGGGCAAGGCCAAACGGCTTGCCGGGAAGAAAGCGCACGGGCAGAAAAAGGCGCTGCGCGGGAAGCCAGAGCTTTAGCCGCAAGCCTTGACTTTTCCCCGACTCTATCGCAGAGGCGCGCGCTGAAGGGCGGCGCATGGCGTCGCCTGTGTTTTTTCGGACCGCTATGGTCCCTCACAGACATTTGAAAGTAAGACCATGGCGAAGCCTGCAACCATCAAGATCCGTTTGAACTCGACCGCGGATACCGGCCACTTCTACGTGACCAAGAAGAACCCGCGCAACCACACGGAAAAGTTCGTCTTCCGCAAGTATGATCCGGTTGCGAAGAAGCATGTCGAGTACAAGGAAGGCAAGATCAAGTAAGTCGCGCTTCGCGACCCTGATCCGCTCCATCACCTGAGAACTGCCGGAATCTGCCGGAATCTGAACGCTGGGAACCGCTATAGTTCAGTGACAGTTCAACGCTGCATACCTATGGAGTGCAGCATGAACCCTATTACACGCTATTTTTCGAAGCCTGTCGCCGCTGCCATGCTTGGTACGGCCACGCTGGCCTTGCCCGTATCGCTGGCTGTGCCGGTGACCTCTGCCGTGGCGCAGCCGCAGTCGGATGAGCTGAACCGGGCGGTTCGCGCCTTGCGGGCCATCTCCACAATGCGCGCCGATTTCACCCAGACGGATCGCTCAGACAATTCGGTTGCAGGTGAACTGACCCTGCGCAATCCGGGTCACATTCGTTTTGAATATACCGATGACGTGAACATGCTGGTCGTGTCGGATGGGCGCGCGCTGACATTGGTCGATTACGATGTGAACCAAGTGGAACGCTGGCCGATCAGCAATTCGCCGCTCGGCGCGCTGCTCGATCCTGACCGCGACATGCGCCGCTATGGCACGTTGCAGCCCTCTTCGACTGACAATGTCGTCAGCATCGAGGTGCGCGATCCGAATCGGCCCGAATTCGGCGTGATGACACTGATTTTCGTCGAAAAGGCGAGCGCTCCCGGTGGGCTGGAATTGGCCAGCTGGGTTGCTCTGGATTCGCAGAATACGCGTACCACGGTGCGTCTGCGCAACCATCGCTATGGCATGTCCGTACCCGACAGCGCTTTCCGCTTTCGTGATCCGCGCCGCTCATCCCGTCGACCTGGATAAACCGATCAGCGCTGGTGCGTTGTAAATTTGCGACAAATGGCCGACGAAATTCATTGGCGCGACAGGCAAAACACCCTAATTTGTGAAGACAAGACGCGGTGAGGTTGGGTTTCCCCCCTGTTGCCCTCCCTCCAAGAAAGCCCGTTTTGCGAAGCGTGACGAACGCTCAATATGAACCCCCGTCGCAATGCCCCCGCGACGGGGGTTTTTTATGTGAAAAATAGGGCTCTTTTGTTTGGTGCGGTCGGGGTATGCGCCCCTCCCTTGCGGCACCGGCCCGGCTCCCCCGCCCAACCACCCGATGATTATCCGATACGGTATCGGGTGGTTGGGCGGGGGAGCCGGGCTGGCACCGAGGTCATCACGGNNGCACCAAACAAAAGAGCCCCGCGCACTTGTCGCTCGTAGCGCTGCTCCCTATCCCATTCCCATGATCTCTATCGCCACCTGGAACATCAATTCCGTCCGCCTGCGTATGCCTATTGTGGCGCGTTTCCTGCAAGAAGAAGCGCCCGACGTCCTGTGCCTGCAGGAAATCAAATGTCAGGAGCACCAGTTCCCTTACGAAGCCTTCGCGGAACTTGGCTATACCCACACCGCTGTCCATGGGCAGAAGGGCTATCACGGCGTCGCCACGGTCAGCCGCGTCCCGCTTACCGAATTTTCGCGCCACGATTGGCAGGACAATGGCGAAGCGCGCCATGTCGGAGTGGAATTGGGCGGTGCGGGCAAGGGCATGATCCTCGAGAACGTCTATATCCCGGCTGGCGGCGATGAGCCGGATCGGGAGAAAAATCCCAAATTCGGCCAAAAGCTCGATTTCTTCGAACGCATGACGCGCTGGGCCGACAAAATTGACCGGCCCACAATGATTGTTGGCGATTTCAACGTCGCGCCGCTCGAAAGCGATGTGTGGAACCACAAGCAATTGCTCAAAGTCGTCAGCCATACGCCGCTGGAAGTGGAAACGCTCCAGCGGTTCAAGGACGCGCACGGGTGGACCGACATCGGGCGCGAACATATCCGTGATCCGGAACGCTATTACAGCTGGTGGAGCTATCGCTCGAAAGACTGGCGAGTGAATGATCGCGGGCGGCGGCTCGACCACATGTGGGCCTCGCCCGAGCTGGCCCAGCAGAGCACACGTCACTGGCTGCTCGAAGATGCGCGTGATTGGGAAAAGCCGAGCGACCATATCCCGCTGATCACGGAGTTCGATCTCTGAGCGAGCATTCTGCCTCCCCCGAACGGCGCGTGGCGCAGGCAGTCGATGCCTTGCGCCATGGCTGGCCGATCCGGGTGGGTGATGCGCCGGTTCTGCTGCCGGTAGAGACCGCGCCGCTGCGCCATGCGACATCGGCGCACTTGCTGGTGTCTGCCGCGCGCGCAGAAACGCTGCGCCTGACCAATCAGCGCGCCGCCGCCGATGGTCACTCGCCCGCGCTGATCCGCGCTGCTGAGCCGCTGACCCTCGACGCAGCATTGCCAGTGGCCGACCCGGCGCTCGACAATGACAATCCGCTTAAAGGTCCGTTCAAAGCCGAAGACCTCACGTGGCGCGCCGATGCTGTCGCGTCATTAGAACTGGCGCGCATTGCCGGGATCCTGCCCGCCTTCATGGTCGGCCCTGATCCGGCAGGTGAAGCGGTAACGCTCGACGCGAGCGATCTTGCCGCTTGGGCCGATCCGCTCAACCTCGAAATTGCCACCCGCGCGCATCTGCCGATCGTGCGGGAGGAGGAAGCGGAGATCGTCGCCTTCCGCAGTATCAATGACATGCGCGAACACGTCGCTATCGTGCTGGGCGATCAGTCATCGGACCGTGCGCCGCTGGTGCGCTTGCATTCCGAATGCCTGACAGGCGACATCTTCGGCAGCCTCAAATGCGATTGCGGCCCGCAATTGGATGCAGCGCTCGCAGCCATGAGCGCCGAAGTGGCAAAGGGCGGCTGGGGCATCTTGCTTTACATGCGGCAGGAAGGGCGCGGGATTGGTCTAGTCAACAAGCTGCGCGCTTACCGGCTGCAGGATACCGGCGTCGATACGCTGGAGGCCAATCGCCGCCTCGGCCTGCCCGAAGAAGCGCGCGATTTCCCGCTGGCCGCGCGCATGCTGGATCTGCTCGCCGTGCCGCAGGTGCGTCTGATGACGAACAATCTGGAGAAAGTCGCCGCGCTGCAAAGTTCTGGCGTCAATGTCACCGAGCGCGTTCCGCACCAATTGCCCGCCAACCCGCACAACGCCCGCTACCTCGCCACCAAGCGCGACCGGGCAGGGCATTTGCTGACGTGAACTGGTCCATCCGTGACGAACGCGCAGGTGATGAGGCTGCGATCGGTGCCATGGTGGAACGCGCCTTCGAAAATCACGCGCATTCGAGCGGGACCGAGCCGGACATTATAGAGCGCCTGCGCCGTGACCGTGTGCCGATGCTCTCGCTTGTCGCGGAGCAGAATGGCGCGCTTGTCGGTCACATTGCCTTCAGCCCGGTCGCGATTGCCGATGGAGCCAAGCGCTGGTACGGCCTTGGTCCACTTTCGGTAGAACCCGCAGTCCAGAACGGCGGGATCGGCAAGGCGCTTTGCGAAGTGGGCCTTGCCCGTTTGCGCAGCGAGGGTGCGGCCGGTTGTACCGTCCTCGGCAATCCGGACTATTATGCGCGTTTCGGCTTCGCGCATGATCCCGCGCTTATTTTCCCCGGCGTTCCAGCGGAATATTTCCAGCGCGTGGTGTTTACCGGCGATCCTCCCGCAGGCGAGGTCAGCTACGCACAGGCTTTCGGCTAGAGCCAGCGACCAATAGCCTGCCCCATGCGCACGCTGTCTCCGGCAGTGAGAGCCTCATCCCATTCCACCCTGCCCGGCTCGAACAAAAGCACGGCGGTAGAGCCGAGGAAAAAGCGGCCCATTTCGTCTCCGGCGGTAAAGTCATGCGTGCCAGCGGCGAAAGCGTGATGGACCAGCGTGGGATTGTGCGCCTCGACCCGGCCTGACCATACGGTTTCAATCCCCGCCACAATCATCGCGCCGACCATGACACTGGCGAAGTGGCCGTGCGGCCCTTCAAATCGGCACGCCAACCGCTCGTTGCGCGCGAACAGACCGTCGACATTTTCCGCCGTTATCTGGTTCACGCTGAACAGATCGCCCGGCACATAGGTTGTTG
>DFBR01000175.1:0-1304 GCA_002367375.1 Erythrobacter sp. UBA3075
GATCGCCCGGCACATAGGTTGTTGTGCGCAGGGAACCGGCGGCGGGCATGTGGACGCGGTGATAATCCTTCGGGCTGAGATAAATCGTGGCGAAGCTACCGCCTGCAAAGCGCTCTGCCGCAGCTGCATCGCCGCCAAGCAATTGCTCGGCAGTGAAATGGCGGCCCTTGGCCTGAAAGATGCGCCCGCCTTCAATGCGCCCGATCTGACTGATCGCGCCATCGGCGGGGGAGAGGACGTGCGCCGCGCTATCGGCCAGCGGACGCGCACCGGGCTTCAGCTCGCGGGTGAAGAAGTCGTTGAAACTGGCAAAGGCCTCCATCGGCCGCGCGGCTTCGGTCATGTCGACATCATAGGCATCGATAAAGCGGCGGATCAGGCGATCCTTGAGCCACGGCTTCTCGCTGCCCGCGAATTTGCCGGCGAAGCGGGAGACAGCATGGTGCGGGAGGATTTTCTGGAGGCGGATGAAAGCGTCGGACATGGAGCAGCCTCATGGACCCGCCACCGCCGATGTTCCAGACGAATTATCGCCGTTCGTAGCGCGATAGGCCCCGGCCCAGCACATTCTCACCGATGCCGCCCATATCGCCTGACCAATCTGCCACGAAAACCGTGTTGCGATCCACACCGGGGGCGAGACGGGCGTTATTGCCCACAATGCTCAGTGCGCTGGAATCATGGCTGCGGCCTTCGGCGGCTACGGCGATGAAGGCAGAATAGTTTTCCTTGTCTGCACCCTGCACAAACCAATTGTTGCTGATCTGACCTGTGGCACCGCCGGGCAAGTCGATCATGTAATTGGTGGCGCGGCCTGCAGCATCGTCAAAGCTGCTGGCGGCGATATCCACGCGGGTTGCGCGCGATTTGACGTAATGCCCGCCGCGCCCCTGTTCGAAACGGCTGTTCGTGATGCGGACATGGGCGAGGTCGCCGGTGTAAACCGAATGCGCACAACCGCCCGCGCCTTCACATGTGCCAAGGCGGGTGAAGGTGGAGCGGTCGATCACCATGCGCGCTGATGTGTCGCTGGCGGTGAGAATGCCCTGCTGGCTATCACGGAACCAGCTTTGCGCAACGGTCAGATTGCCCGCCTCCAGCCTGATGCCAGAGCCGTTGTAATCGGGCACGCGCATATTTTCGAAGATGAGGCCCGCCACTTCGGCGCTCCGTCCACGCAGCACCAATGCGGCTTTGCCCTCGCAAGTCACGCCATCAAAAATCGCCGAGCCCGGCTCGCTCGCCAGATAGCTGATCTGTCCTGCAGTCTGCACAGCGCATTGTTCGTGCCGTCCCGGTGCAAT
>DFBR01000175.1:1338-3049 GCA_002367375.1 Erythrobacter sp. UBA3075
TCGAAACCCTGCCCGGTCTCAACGATTGTATAGGGCGCGGCACTTCCTTGCGCGAGCAAGGCTGCCGTCGGAATGGCGGCGACCGCCAGTGCGGCGATTGCCAGTGCAAGTCGGGTTGAAATGCGCGAAGCGGACGGAAGGGTGGCGGCGTGTGTCATGCCCGCAGGCGTAGCAAAAGAAGGTTAATTGGCCGTCAAGAAGTGTCGTCGCCCTTTGCATTGCCGCCAGTCCGGGCCGCGGGCGGGCGGCCTCTCTTTGGCCCCTTGCTGATCGGCACGTCAATTCCGCGCCGCTTCATCGCCTCGCGGATGAGCACCTCCAGCTCTGCATTCACCGAGCGCAATTCCTGCGCCGCAAGGCGCTCCACCGCATCGTGGAGCGCCGGATCGAGGCGCAGGGCAAAGGCCTTTTTCTTAGCGGATGGCATGGCTCTCTAGCCTATCGCGTTACTGGTAAAGCGAACCGGCATTGACGACGGGGTTCACATCGCGCTCCCCGCACAGCACCACCATCAGGTTCGAGACCATGGCCGCGCGGCGCTCATCGTCGAGATGAACAATATCATCGGCGGAGAGTTTTTCGAGCGCCATTTCGACCATGCTGACAGCGCCGATCACCAGCTTGGTGCGCGCGGCAATAACTGCTTCGGCTTGCTGGCGGCGCAGCATGGCTCCGGCGATTTCGCTGGCATAGGCAAGGTGCGTCAGGCTGGCTTCGTCCACCACCACACCGGCGGCGGAGAGGCGCTCGTTCAGCTCTGCCTGCAATTCGGAATTGACGACAACGGGGCTGCCGCGCAGCGTCGTTTCGTCTTCCTCGAAATCATCATAGGGGTGGCGCGCGCCGACCGTGCGCAGGCCCGCTTCGATCTGGATGTTCACGAATTCCTTGTAATCATCGACGTCGAACACCGCTTGCGCTGTATCCTTCACCCGCCACACCACGTTACAGGCGACATCGATGGGGTTGCCGCGTTTGTCGTTAATCTTGATGCGTTCGGAATGAATGTTGTGCGCGCGCACGCTGACCTTGTTCTTGCCCATCCACGGCCACACCCAGCGCAGGCCCTCGGTCCGGTCTGTCCCGCGATATTCCCCGAACAGCGTGATGACCGCGCCCTGATTGGGCTGGATCATGTAAAAACCGCTCCATGACAGCAGGCTGAGGATCAGGCAAAGACCCGCTCCGCTGAGCGGTCCTCCAGCCGACATGCCCGCTTCCTTTGCGCCAATCGTCGACACCACGAACCAGACAATCAATCCGGTCAGCACCACCGACACAGCCAGCATGAGAAACCCGTTAAAGCCGCTGGCCGCTTTCTCATGGCTGCGCTCCATTGGAATATGTTCTTCGCTCATCAATATCCTCCTGTTTGATATAATTATGATATCGTCTTTATATCAAAATAAGCCAGAGCGCAATGACAATCGGCGCTATAGCAGTCGTCAGGAGGTCAGTTCTCGCGGATAGTCTTGAGGAAGGCTGCGCCATAAGCGGCGAGCTTTTTCTCGCCCACGCCAGGAATGCCGGACATCTCCTCCAGCGAAGCAGGGCGACCTGACGCCATCGCGCGCAGCACGGCATCGTGGAAGATCACATAAGGCGGCACGCCCGATTCGGCGGCAAGATCGCGGCGCAGAGTGCGCAATGCCTCGAACAGCGGATCGCCCACAGGATTGGGCGTCGTATCGCGGCCACCCCTGCGGCTGCC
>DFBR01000175.1:3092-21758 GCA_002367375.1 Erythrobacter sp. UBA3075
GCATCACCGCCCAGTTCCAGCCCGCCATGGGCATTGGCCACCAGCGCGCCGGTTGCCTGCAAAGCGCGCGCCAGTGGGCGGAGCAAGACCGCCTCCTCACCACCGACAATGCCGAACACCGACAGGCTGTCGTGGCCGCGCTGGCGCACTCTCTCGTCCGCATCGCCTGTCAGCACCTTGGAAAGGTGGCCAAAGCCAAAGCTCTGTCCGGTGCGATAGGCGGCGCTCAGCAGTTTGCGCGCCAGTTCGGTTGCATCAGTGACTTTGGGCGGATTGAGGCAATTGTCGCAATTGCCGCATGTTGCAGGTGGGTCCTCGCCGAAATGCCGCAGCAGTACCGCGCGGCGGCAACCCGGCGTCTCGACCAGCCCCGCCAGCGCGTCGAGCCGCGCGTGTTCGCCCTGGCGGCGGCGCTCATCGACATCGGACAGGCGCTGGCGCGCAGTAGCGAAGTCGCCTGCTCCCCACAGCATGACCGCGCGCGCCGGATCGCCATCGCGCCCTGCTCGCCCCGTCTCCTGATAATAGCCCTCTATCGACTTGGGGATGCCCGCATGGGCGACAAAGCGCACGTCGGGCTTGTCGATCCCCATGCCGAAAGCGACCGTGGCCACGATCACCATGTTTTCCGACGACACGAAGGCCGCCTGATTGTCTGCCCTAACCTGCGGATCAAGCCCCGCATGATAGGGCAGCACGGGCCGCCCGGTGCGGTCCGCCAATTGCTCAGCCAGCTTCTCCACCTTGGCGCGGGTGGGTGCGTAGACGATGCCCGGCCCCGGCTCTTTCTCCATCAGATCGGTGAGCTGCGCAGTGGGATTGTCGCGGTGGGTGATGGTGTAGCGGATATTGGGCCGATCAAAGCCTGCCAGCACCAGCCCATCATCCGGGATACCTAGCTGAGTAAGAATATCGCTGCGCGTATGCGCATCGGCAGTAGCGGTGAGCGCAAGGCGCGGTACGTCGGGAAAACTATCCAGAAGCCCGCGCATCTGGCGGTAATCGGGCCGGAAATCATGCCCCCATTCGGACACGCAATGCGCCTCATCCACGGCAAACAGCGCAACGCGCGCCGATGACAGCAGATCGCGAAAGCCCGGCTGGCTGGCGCGTTCAGGGGCGACGTAGAGGAGGTCCAGCGCGCCCGCACGGAAAGCATCCATTGTTTCACGCCAATCGGCATCGACGCTGGTCAGCGTGGCCGCCGCAATTCCGTTCGCCCGCGCGCTGCGCAGCTGGTCATGCATCAGTGCGATCAGCGGCGAAATTACGACGCAAGTGCCGTCCAGCATGGTGGCAGGCAGCTGGTAAGTGAGCGACTTGCCCGCGCCCGTCGGCATCACCGCCAGCGTCGATTGGCCCGCCAATACGCGCGACAGCACCGCCTCCTGCACGCCGCGAAAGCTGCCGAATCCGAAAATTCGGCGCAATTCGGCGCGCGCGGCGTCCAGCGTGGGAGGAATGGCGGCGGCTTGCTGCATGGCGTCCGTCTTGCAGATCGAACAGCCTACCGCCACCCAGCTATTGGGCATTTCCACGTGCGCAACGCTGCGCTAGACAGGCTATCTCGAATTGAGAGACCTGAGGGAACAACACATGAAGAAACTTGCCTTTATCACCGCCACTGCCGCCTTTGCACTCGCAGCCTGCGGCGAAACCACCGATGCTTCGGAAGAAGCTGTCGCGGACACTGTCGAAGTCCCGGCGGACGATGCCATGGCCGACATGCCAGAACCTGTCGCCGATGATGAAGCAATGTCGGATGAAGACGCTGACGAGGCGATGAACGTCACCGAGGATGAAGCGACTGAGGCAGCAGACGCAGCGGAAAACACCGTGGATGCAGCTCTCGAAGCGGCCGAAACAGCGGCCGAAGCAGTGGGCGAAATGGATGCAGCCGAAGCTGCCGAAGTGGCGCAGGAAATCGTCGCCGAAACGCAGGAATAGGCATGGTCTGGAGAGCGCCCGCCGGATTGCCATTGGCATTGGGCTTGGCGCTCTCCGCTTGCAGCAATGGCAGCGACGCGCCGACGCCGCCGCCCGTCTCCGGAGACGAGCAACAGGCCGTTGCCGAAGCCGCCGAAATGCTGAGCGAACGCGAATCCGCGCAAGACGCGGAGGTTTCCGGCACGTCCATGCCAGGTGGTAACGAGTGAAACTGGATTGCGCGGGCGCTGTGTGGTATCATCGCAGCCATGACGCAAACCGCTGAACTTTCGCGCGATACGGAAGATTTCACCACCCTTCCCGAGATCTCCTCCGATGTCTTCACCGCGCCGCTCAAACGGCCCGCGCATGTTGGTGACGACTGGCTGGAGCCAGCGCAGACGCAATATACCTCCGCAGACGATCGTACCTGGGATGATCTGTTCGCGCGGCAAATGGATATTCTGCCGGGCCGCGCATGTTCAGCCATGCTGAGCGGGCTGGAAAAGCTCGACCTTGGCCAGGGCGGCGTCCCCGACTTCAGGCGTTTGTCGGAGGAATTGGACAAGTTGACCGGATGGAGCGTGGTGCCTGTGCCCATGCTGATCCCCGATCACGTGTTCTTCTGGCACCTCGCCAATCGCCGCTTCCCGGCGGGCAATTTCATCCGCACGCGCGAGACCTTCGATTATATTCAGGAGCCGGACGTGTTTCACGACGTGTTCGGCCATGTCCCGTTGCTGACCGATCCGACTTTTGCCGATTACATGCAGGAATATGGCCGCGCCGGGTGGAAGGCGATGCGCTACAACCACTTGAAAGCACTGGGCGCACTCTATTGGTACACGGTTGAATTTGGCCTCATCATGGAAAATGATGAACCGCGCATTTTTGGCGCCGGAATCCTGTCCGGCCCGGCAGAAGCAGTGTTTGCGCTGGAAGCCGAATCGCCCAACCGCATCATGCTCAATGTCGACCGGGTGATGCGCACCGATTACGTGATCGACGATCTGCAGCCGACCTATTTCGTGATCGAGAGCTTTGATGACCTCTACCGCCAGACGGTGGAGCGTGATTTCGACCGGCTCTATCGCAGCCTTGGGCCGAGCTTCACCTATGCCAATTCGGCGGTGATCGATGTTGACAATGTTGTGCATCGCGGGAGCCAGGAATATTTCCTGCGCGGTGGCCGCGGGAGCAGCGCCCAACCGGTCTGATGTTGGCCTGTTTGATGCCGTTTCGATAACATTTTGCCTACCCCAGACATAGAAAAAGCCGGCCCTGCGAGGGACCGGCTCTTTCCGCTAAAAGCTATGTCAAGCTGTAAGCTTGAGCTTACTTCGCTTCATCCATGGCTTCGCCAGCGTCTTCCATGGCTTCGCCAGCAGCTTCAGCTTCGTCGACCATTGCGTCTGCTTCGGCTTCAGTGATTTCGCCAGCGTCTTCCATGGCATCAGCTGCTTCTTCAACGGCTTCTTCCATTTCTTCTGCGGCGTCTTCAGCTGCTTCTTCGTTGGCGCCGTCACATGCGGCAACACCAAGGCCAAGGACAGCGGCGGAAGCAAAAGCGATAATCTTCTTCATTGTAATTCCCCTTCAAAGGATAGGGCGACCACTTGGATCGCCCCAAAAAAGAATGACCCGTGAGTTCATTCGCGACTCGCTTAACGGAAAATCGACGCGCGCAACAGGTTTTGTGGCAAAAACAGGGCGAAAGCCCCAATCAAGGACATACTGGAGTGGATGCGCCCTCGGGTAGTCTGCCCTAGAACAGCGCGAGCAGCGCCACGCCCATCGCCACGCGATAGATGACGAATACGAGCATCGAGGCTTTCTTGAGGAAATTCATCAGGAAAGCCATCGTTGCAAAGGCCGCAATGAATGTCAGCACGCCGGCAATCAGCGCTTCCATTGCCAGACCGCCGCCTGCCTCAAAAATCTCGGGCACAATCAGCACGCCAGCGCCCGCTACCGCCGGGATCGACAGGAGGAAGGAAAAGCGCGCCGCCTCCACCCGGCTGTAACCCAGCGCGCGGGCAGCCGTCATGGTGACGCCCGAACGGCTGGTGCCCGGAATGATCGCCAGTGCCTGCGCAATGCCGACCAGCAGGCCATCGCGCCAGGTCATGTCTTCAAAGCTCTTGTCCTCGCGCCCGAAGAAATCGGCAATGCCAAGCGCGATGCCATAGACAATCAGATTGACCGCAATCAGATCGGTGAAACGGATCGAGGACATCAGATCATCGTCCACCACAGTGATGTTGAACCATGTTTCAGCAATAGTGTTGAATGCGCCCAGCTTGATCGCGAGGCCGAAGGCGACCGCCGGGATGGTGCCGAGCGCAATCCACCAGAACAGGCGTCGCTCCGACGGTGCCGAGCCCATGCCAATGGAAGCAAAGCCGCCGCGCGCCAGCACCACCACATCCTTGAAGAAATAGACGATGATCGCCAGCAGCGATCCGACATGCACCGCGACATCAATCAGCGGCCCCTGATCGGCGAAATCGGTCAGATGGGGGATCAGAATCAAATGCCCTGACGAGGAAATCGGCAGGAATTCGGTGATCCCCTGAACGACGGCGATCAGCAATAGCTGGAGGAAAGTCATGGCCAAGGGTCAATGGCCAAAGCTGTTCCTAAGTCAAGCAAGTCGCGGCTACAGGCCCACCCCGCTGCGACTAAGCCAGCAAGCTGGCAAGCCTCGCTCCCCTCCCGCTTGCGGGAGGGGCTGGGGGTGGGCCTGCCGCAGCGGGGTGGGCCCGGACCGTTACCGGTTACCAGATGCGGATGCGATCTTCCGGCGACAGATACAGCGCGTCATCTTCGCTCACATTGAACGCGTCATACCAGGCATCAAGATGACGCACGGCATTGTTCAGGCGGAATTCGCCCGGAGGGTGGTTCGCAGTCATCACGCGGTTGCGCAGGCTTTCCTCGCGCTCCATTCCGCGCCAGATCTGCGCGAAGCCGAGGAAGAAGCGCTGATCGCCGGTCAGGCCGTCAATCACTTCTGCCTCTTCGCCGTTCAGCGACAGGCGATAGGCGCGGTACGCCATTTGCAGACCGACAACATCGCCCAGCGTTTCACCCATGGACTGCTGGCCGCGCAAGCAGACCGGGCCTTCCGGGCTGTCGACGGGGCAGAAGCTCTCGATGAATCCCGCCATCCGCGCCGTGAACTGCTCAAAGCCTTCACGGTCGGAATCCTGCCACCAATTGCGCAGCGTGCCAGTGGCATCGAATTGCGAGCCCTGATCGTCATAACCATGGCCAATTTCATGGCCGATCACCGCGCCAATACCGCCATAGTTCACCGACGGATCGGCTTCGCCATTAAAGAACGGTGCCTGCAAAATTGCGGCGGGGAAGACGATGCGGTTGGTGAGCGGCGAATAATAGGCATTCACCGTCTGCGGCAGCATGCCCCACTCGGTCGGATCGACCTGCGTGCCAAGGCGCGACAGATTGTCGGCAATGGCCCAGCTCGTCGCGCTCATGCGGTTGCCCAGCGGATCGTCGGCGCTGATCTCGAGGCCTTCATAGATCTCGAACTCGTCAGGATAGCCGACCATCGGCACAAAGCCGTTCAGCTTATTGCGCGCCTCGGCGATGGTTTCAGGCGTCATCCACTCGTTTTCGTCGAGCGAGAGGTTCATGGAGCGCGACAGATTGGCCACCAGCTCTTCCATCTGGGCCTTGCTTTCAGGCGGGAAATACCGCTCGACATAAAGCGCACCGAGCTGCTCACCCAACATGCCTTCGACGGCAGAAATCGCGCGCTTCCAGCGCGGCTGCTGTTCTTCGCGGCCACCAATGGTCCGCCCGAAGAAATCGAACTGCACTGCATCGAGCTCGCTCGACAGGACGGCCGCGTTCCCGCCAAGGAAACGAACCGCCATATAAGCCTTGATGGTTGCCAGCGGAGTTTCGGAAAGCAGTTCCATCATCGCTGGAAGGCCGCCGCCGATCATGTCGAGCTGCGCGGGCGTCAGGTCAAGCTCTTCCACTTCCTCTGCGGTAGGCGGCAGCTGGCTGGCGAGGAAACGGTCCTGGTCGCCGAACTGACCTGCTTCGAGCAGTGCATCAATCGGGAAATCGCCCGCCATCTCGCGAAGCTCGTCACGGCTGAGTACGTTGTAGGTCAGCTGCGGCACACGCAACATCTGGCGCGCCCATTCCAGCTCGGCAACCTTGTGCTCGAACGCATAGACGGCCTCAGCCGCGCCTGCAGGATCGTCATATCCTGCCGCGCCCAGCATGGTGGCCAGATATTCCATGTAGGCTTCGCGAATTTCGAGATTGCTCTCCGAATCAACGAGGTAATAGTCGCGGTCGGGCAGGCCCATGCCGTTGAAACCGATGGAAACCGCGTAATCGGTAGGATTGCGCGCATCGATGCCTACGCCTGCACTGACCAGGCTGGAATAGCCGGGCTGTTCCATCAAGGCGACAAGCGTGTCGAGATCGGGCGCCGCAAAGATATTGCCAAGATAGGGCTGCGCTGGGGCAAGGCCGCTCGCGTCGATCGCCTCGACATCATAGAACGCGTTGTAAGCATCGACGATGCGGCGCGCGGTGGTGCCCGGCGCAGGTTCGGATGCGACCAGATCGTTGATCAGCGTTTCGACATCAACAACCGATTTTTCACGCAGCATATCAAACGCGCCATAACGCTGGCGATCTGCCGGAATTTCGTTCGTGGCGATCCAGATGCCATTAGTATAGGCGTTGAAATCATCACCCGGATCGACGCTCTGGTCGATCACATCGAGGCCGACGCCCCATTCACCAAAATCCATCGTCGGCGTGGTAGAGGCTTCGTCCTGCGCCATGGCGGGCGCGGCCAGCGCCAGCCCTATGGCGGATACAGTTGTAGCAAGCATTGTGCGAATCATGCGATCGTCCCCAAAGTCGTGTAGAATTGCGTCACCTCGTCCAAACCGGACGGGCCGTTTCTGTCGTTACTATATCGATTAAGAACTGATTCCGCTCGACGCAAGGCTTTGAGCCCAGAACCTTGGGCCAGCCTATTCAGCAACAGCGGGAATTGCCTGGTCATCAAATTGCAGCGCTGCCAGCCGTGCATAGAGGCCGCCAGCCACGCTCAAGCTGGCATGATTGCCCTGTTCGACCACGCGGCCACCATCCAGCACAATGATCCGGTCCGCCGCGCGGACGGTTGCCAAACGGTGCGCAATGACCAGCGTCGTGCGGCCTTCCATCAGATGTTCGAGCGCATCCTGCACCAGCCTTTCGCTTTCTGCATCGAGCGCGCTGGTCGCTTCGTCGAGCAGCAGGATCGGCGCATCGCGCAGCAGAGCGCGGGCAATGGCGACACGTTGGCGCTGTCCGCCCGACAGACGCGCGCCGCCTTCGCCAAGGAAGGTTTCGAGGCCATCGGGCAAATCGCGCAGGAAGCTTTCCGCATTGGCGGCGCGCGCGGCATCCCAGATTGCTTCTTCGCCCGCTTCCCACGCGCCATAGCGCAGATTGTCGCGCGCGCTGGCGGCAAACAGAATGCCTTCCTGCGGCACCAGCGCCATGCGGCGGCGGATGTCGGCAGGGTCCGCCTGCGTCAGGGGCACGCCGTCCATCTTGATCGCGCCTTTTTGCGGATCGTAGAACCGCTCGGCGAGCTGGAAGATGGTCGATTTGCCCGCGCCCGACGGGCCGACAATGGCCACTGTTTCGCCCGGCTCGATAATCAGGCTGAAATCGGCAATAGCCTGTTCGTCAGGACGGGTCGGGTAACTGAAGCTGACATTGTCGAACGTCAGGCTGCCACGCGGCGGCTGCGGCAGGGCCTGCGGACGGGCAGGCGGGGCGATCTCCGGCGTTTCATTCAGCAATTCGCTCAACCGGCTCGCAGCGCCCGCGCCGCGCAGCAAATCACCATAAACTTCGGTCAAAGAGCCAAAGGCTCCGGCCACGATGACGCCAGCAAAGATGAATGCGCCAATCGTGCCGCTTGATATGGCGCCTTCGGTGACGAGCGTTGCACCGCGCCACAGCAGGATCGTGATAGAACCGAAGATCAGCGTTATCAGAATGGCTGTCATCGCCGCGCGGATCGCGATGCGGCGTTTCGCGACGACAAAGGTTTTCTCCACCGCTTCGCCAAAGCGGGCGGCCTCACGGTCTTCCTGGTTGAAGCCCTGAACAATCTTCATTGCAGAGAGCATTTCGGTCGTAATGCCGCCAACATCGGCCACACGGTCCTGACTTGTCCGGCTGACATCGCGCAGGCGGCGTCCAAAAACCGTGATCGGTATGACAACTACGGGAATGCCCGCCAGCAGCCAGACTGCCAGCTGCGGGGCAAGCCAGAACAGATAGGCCGTACCAAGCACAGCCATGATCGTATTGCGCAGCGCGACTGACAAGGTCGTACCAACCACCTGCTCAATGATCGAAGTGTCCGCCGTCATCCGGCTGCTGATTTCCTTGGGGCTGTTCTCTTCAAAGAACGATGGCGAGAGGCGCAGCAGATTGTTGTAAACTTCGCGCCGTACATCGGCGACGACCCGTTCACCGATCCAGCTGACGAAGTAGAAGCGCAGCGCTGTGCCGACGCCCAACACGGCCACCAGACCAAGCAGATAGCGGAACCAGCGCCCGATATCGCCTGCGCCGCCAAACCCGCGGTCGATGATCATCTTGAACGCCTGCGGCATCGCCAGCGAAATGACTGATGCAGTCACCAGAAGGGCAATTGCGGCGAGCGCAATTTGCAGTGGGTATTTCTTCGCTTCGCGGAAAATCATCCGCAGCGGGCCAAGATCGCGCGCCGGTTTGGGCTCGTCTAGCTTCTCAGAGTTTTGCAGTTCAGGGGACGCCATACTGCCTGTGGCCCTAGCCCAATCGCCGTCGTGGTCAAGCCAGCCCGGATGCGACGAAGGGGGCTGATAGGGGAATTGGACCTTATGCCGCATTGCAACATGAGAGAAATGCAGGCATGTCCTGCGCACACTTCGCCGCTCGCCAGCCACAGAACATAGCAATAGGCAGCAGCAGGCAGCTCTGGCCACTTTCGCGAAATGTGGCCGGTTTTCACGCAAGGGGCGCACAGAATTGCTTTATTCCGCTTACGAAATGCACAAGGCTTGGTTCAGCTCGGCCAGCCATTGGGCCACGGTCGGCGCCAATCTGCTCGATAATCCGTCATTGCCCATGGGCTATTTCGGTATGGGCCCCGCCGCTGCCAGTGCGCTGAAGGTCTTCGCCCACGTCTATGAAGATCGCGGGAAACCTGAATTCGGACTCGAACCGGTGGAAATCGATGGTGAGTTGAAGCCCATCTCCGAAAGCGTGGTGATGGAAAAGCCGTTCGGCAATCTGCGCCGCTTTGTCCGCGACGATTTGCCCGAAGATGCGCCCAAGCTGCTGATCGTCGCTCCGATGAGCGGCCACTATGCCACGCTGCTGCGCGGCACGGTGCAGCGGATGGTTGAAAATCAGGAAGTGTGGATCACCGATTGGGCCGATGCGCGGCTTGTGCCGACGTCAGCCGGGCGCTTCGATCTGGATGATTACATCGATTATTTGATCGAATTCCTGCAATTCCTCGGCCCCGACACGCATATGCTGGCGGTGTGCCAGCCTTCCGTGCCTGCCTTCGCGGCGACGGCCGTTATGGCGGCAGACAAGGATCCGTGCCGCCCCAAATCGCTGACCATGATGGGCGGCCCGATCGATACCCGCGCCAGCCCGACCGGTGTCAACGATCTGGCAATGGACAAGCCGCTGAGCTGGTTTGAAAACAACGTGATCGCCACCGTGCCGATGAATTACCCGGGCGCCGGGCGCGAAGTCTATCCCGGCTTCCTGCAACTGGCGGGCTTCATCAGCATGAACCTGTCAGACCACATGATGAGCCATTACGAGATGTTCAAACACATGACCGTGGGCGATCAGGACAGCGCCGACCGGACAAAGCAGTTTTACGACGAATATCTGTCGGCCTGCGACATGACGAAGGAGTTTTATCTCCAGACCATCGAACATGTGTTCCAGAAACACACGCTGCCCAAGGGCGAATTCGTCCATCGCGGCAAGGCGATTGATCCCGATGCCATTCGCGATACCGCGCTGCTGGCTATCGAGGGTGAACATGACGATATTTCGGGAATTGGCCAGACCCGCGCCGCGCTCGATCTGGCGGAGCACCTGCCAAAGGCAAAGAAGAAATACCACCTCGCCCCTGACGTTGGGCATTACGGGATCTTCAACGGCGGCAAATGGCGCAATCAAATCGCGCCGGTGGTTGAGGACTGGATGCGGAATAGTTAGTTTTGCGAAGCTGCGGATGCGGTTTCATGAAACAAGTGGCTCCTGAGAGACGCCAATTTTCTCGGCCACAGGAGATGGTTTGAACCCCTTGCGCGCCAGCTTCCACTGGCTCCACACTGCGCATTGCATCGCTATCAGGATGAAGACAAAGGGCTGGAATGCGATCCCGACAAACAGCGCGCCGACCAGGAAGATGATCTGCGCGTGCTGCAATGCGGTGGCAAGGTCGTGCATGAACACGTCGCGGTCGCTACGGTAGGCCTTCTCTCGCCAGCGGATGCGCTCCATCTGCCACAGGCCGAGCCCTTGCAGCGCGAGCCACAGGAACAGGCCGAGCCAGCCCTGCTCACCCAGCACCTCGAAATAGGATGAGTGATAAGCACGGCCCTCGTCCGTCACCTCGCTATAGGTAATCTGGCGGTTGTTCCCCTCGCCCGTGATCTCGGGCAGGTCGTAAGTGAAGCTGTTGCCGCGATAGGCATCGAAACCGCCACCTGCCGGATTGGCGAGCGCGTAGTGATAAGTCCATTTCCACACCTCGATACGGGTGGAAGCGCTTTCGTCCGAACGGAAACCGGTGATCGTCTCCATCCGCTCGACATATTCAGCAGGCAGGAAAGGCAGCGATGCGATCATTGCCACGCCCGCCAGTCCGGCAAACAGGAAGCGGTGCCGCACCTGCCGCAGCATCAGCACGCCCAGCACCGCAATGCAGACGAGACCGGTTCGCGCATTGGTCCCGATGGGAATGAGCAGGCAGGCAAAGATCAGCGCGGCAGCAAAGCTCCACACCATCCAGCTGGGCGGAAAAATCGTCCCGCGCCGGGCAAGAAACAGGATCAATGGGATGGTCGCAATTGCGGCGGTCGACATGATGGAGCCTTCGTAAAGACCCGAATCCATGTCCACCAGCATGGTGAGCGCGCCGTAGCCCCCGCCCCCGAACACAGTCTTCATCCCGCCGTTGATCGCATTCGCGCCGATGGACAGCACGAAAACAAGCACGGCCGCCTCCAGCCGCAGCCGTGTGCGCAGGGCCAGCGGGAGGAAGGCGGCAAAGAACATGCCTTTCCAGACCCAATCCCATTTCTGCCACGCAAATTCCTGAAACACCGCGCCCAGCGTGGTGTAGCCGCACCACGCCAGCAGCGCGACGATGATCGCCTGCCGCAAGGTAAACCGGCTGCCTTCCTTGCTGTCGAGCACGACATAGCCGGCGAAGGCGGCAATAAAGGTCACCAGCGACAGATGCAGGCTGCGGATCAGCCCCCAGCCGATCAGCTGGGGCGAGACGATATCGACGTAGATATACAGCAGCACCCACAGAAACGGGCGCTTGAATCCCATCAGCAGAATTGTGCCGATAAAGGCGAGCAGGACGATGTCACGCATCGGGCGAGCCGCCTGCGCGGTTTTTCAACCACGGTTTGTCCGGTTTCGGCTCGGCGGCGCGCTCGTCATCCAGATCGCCGCGAAACAGCAACCGCCAAGCTGCGACCATGATGAGGCCGTGCGTGAGCGCAATGGAGAAATAGTCGATCAATGAATGCGTCCGGCAGCTGCTGAGCATTCGTCATAGGGGCAAGCTCTTGACGGTGCGTTAAGCACAATATGGCAGTGGGCAGGATGATGACCCGAATTCTGCACATCCTCGACCACTCTTTGCCGCTGCACAGCGGCTATACTTTCCGCACGCGCGCCATCCTGACGGCGCAGCAGGCGTTAGGGCTGGAAGTGCGCGGGATTACCGGGCTGCGGCACGGGGCGGACGGTCCGGCGGTTGAGGAGGTGGATGGCTTCACCTTCCACCGCACGCCGGGCGCGGCGCAAGGTCCTGCGGGCCTGCGCGAATGGCGCGAGATCGGCGCGCTGGCTGATGCTATCGTCGCTTTGGCACGGGAATGGCGGCCTGACGTGCTCCATGCCCATTCGCCCGCGCTCGATGGTCTTGCCGCCGTGCGCGCCGGGAAAAAACTCGGCATTCCGGTGGTCTATGAAATTCGCGCTTTCTGGGAGGATGCCGCCGTGGGCAATCTCACCACGCGCCAGGGTTCGCTCAAATACCGCCTCACCCGCCAGCTGGAGAATATGGCGGTGTCAGGGGCCGATGCGGTGATGACGATCTGTCAGGGCCTCAAAGACGATCTCGTGTCGCGCGGTGTTTCACCCGAAAAGATCGGCATCATGCCCAATGGCGTGGATTTGACGATGTTTGGAGAGCCTGTCGCACGCGACGATGTTCTGGCCGAGGAGCTGGGCATTGGTGACGGACCAGTGATCGGCTTCATCGGCAGTTTCTACGATTACGAGGGTCTCGACGATTTGATCGCAGCCATGCCGCTGCTGGTGGAACGCCATCCCGATACGCATTTGCTGATGGTGGGCGGCGGACCGATGGACGAGGCCTTGCAGGCACAAGGCTCAGCCTCTCCGGTCGCCAATGCCATCCATTTCACCGGCCGCGTGCCGCACTCGCAGGTCGAGCGATATTACGCGCTGACGGACATCATGGCCTATCCGCGCAAGCAGAGTCGCCTGACCGATCTTGTGACCCCGCTAAAGCCGCTTGAGGCCATGGCGCAGATGAAGCTGGTCGCCGCGAGCAATGTCGGCGGGCACCGCGAACTCATGACGCACGGCGAAACCGGCGTATTGTTCACGCCAGACGATCCCGCCGCCTGCGCCGCAGCCCTCGCCGATCTGATCGACCGGCGCGCTGAATGGAATAGCATCCGGGGCCGCGCGCGTGAGCATGTCGGCAGCGCGCATGACTGGCACAGAAATGCCAATAATTATCTTTGCGTTTACCAAACATTGTTAGCGCAAGGGCCGAGTAGCCTCATGTCCACCGCCGCCTGATACGCCAGGTGGCGCGATGACAGGGCGCGGAACAGGATAGTATCGTGGCGACAATCCCGATGGATCAGAACGTTGAAAAGCGCAGCGGCGGCAGGCGCCCAATCAGCGCGAACCGGATGTTTCCGGCAATTGTAGCGCTGTGGTTTGCTACCCTGCTTGGTCTTGGCAGCCTTATTGTGCCGGTTCAGGTGATCGAGCGGCTGGTCGGCATGACCGGCATTGCGGGTGTCTTCTCCGCCGCCGCACCGCCGCTGGGCTTCACCGCAAGAGTGGCTGTGGCGCTGATGGCAGCAATTTTCGGCGCTCTGGCAGGCTACGCCGCAGCGCGCCGCATCACTGCACGTGGCGCAAAGGCTAATCTGTCCAGCGATCCCTATCACGAAGCGGACACGCTCAATCTGGCAGGAATTGTCACGCAGGGCGATGCGCCGACAGTGGCAGTAGATACAGCGGACGACATTGCAATTGTCGAAGATGATACCGCCAGTGAGGAACAGCCCGCTTCGCTTGGCCGGCGTCGCTCGCTGACTATCACTGGGGATGACAGGCCGAACGACGCCCTGATCGTAGTTCCGCTTCCCGGCGATACCGAAGGCGCAGCGCAACACGATCATTATGCCGAGGTGGAGGACATCGCAGCCTTCGACGCCTTTCCTGATCCCGATAACGATGAGGAATATGTCGCAGATAGCGAAGACGCAGAGGCCTACGCTGACAACATCGCAATTGAAGAACCCGTGTTTGCCGAAGTCGATGAGTCCGAGGATGAAGCAGTCGAAGAACAATCCAGCGCTGATATTGCAGAGGCCGAGACACAGATGTCCGTCCCGCCTGTCGAAATTACGCAGGAAACAGTTTCCCCATCAGAACAGGATGATGACATGCCCCAGCCGCTGGCATTCTCCCCGCCATCGCTCGCCCGCAATGCAGATGCGGAGGACGATAGCCCGCAAGAGACCAAACCTGCGGTGCCGGATTACGACACCACCAGCGAGAATGAAGTGAACGCTGCGGGCGTAGACGATTTGAGCGATGCAGAGGAAGAGATCGCGGACGATCAGACCGAAAGGCCCGATCCAGCAAGTGCTGCCAATCTGGCAGAGCTTGGCCTCGTGCAGCTGGTCCAACGGCTCGAAACCGTGCTCGAACAGCACCGCGCATGGAGCGCCGAACGCAGCGTAGCCGCGCAGGCCCAATCACAGGCCCAACCCCAGCACGAGCCGCCGGTTACGCGCGAAATCGCGCAGACCTTCGCGCCTGCCGAACCTGACGAAGCAGCCGATGCGATGGCCGCCTATTTCGGTCAGCCTGCCGATGATGCACAGGCTGAAGTGAATACCGAAGAGCCAGTTGCGAACATCCCCCACCTCTCCATCATCGACGCTGAAGAGGATGAGGATGAGGGCGAAGCGGAGCCGGTCACAGCATCACTGACGCTGCCCATTGGCAATGCTCAGCCCGCCACCACCGAACCAAAACCCGAACCGACGGATAAGCCGGTTGTGCTGGTCGCAGCAGAAAGCCCAATCCCGGAAGCCAAGCCAACCCCGGAAGCCAGTCCAGTGCGCGATGCCAGCTATCGCGCATTGTCAGCGGTCGACAATCCGTTCAGGCCGCAGGCTCACCAAGCGCGCAAGGCTCCGGCAATTGCCGACAATGATGAGGCCCTGCGCGACGCTCTCCTCAACCTGCATCGCATGGCCGACTAGCGAGGCCTTGTCCGAGCGCATCGCGGTCTTGTGCGCTGCAACAGGAACTTGCAAAGTTCACTTCCTGTCGTCATGACGGTTCTTCGCGACATTTTCGTGCAGCATTCTGGCGTCGATTCGTGTTTCGTTACCGTTGAAACCGGTTGCGTGACGCATTTCGCCACCAGTCCCGGACTGGACGAACAACAGGAAGAATTGAAGATTGACTGAGTATCCCGCGCCAACCGGCCTGTATGATTCTGTAAACGAACACGACAATTGCGGCATGGGCTTTGTGGCCCATATCAAGGGCGTCAAATCGCACGGAATTATCACGCAGGCGCTGGAAATTCTCGCCAATCTCGATCACCGCGGCGCGGTGGGTGCAGACCCGCTGCTGGGCGATGGCGCGGGGATTCTGGTGCAGATCCCGGACAAGCTTTACCGCAAATGGGCCGATGATGAGGGGCTGACCCTCCCGCCGCCGGGCGATTACGCCGTCGCCATGTGCTTCATGCCGCATGACGATGCCGCGCGCGGTTTCATCACCGAACAGTTTGAGAAATTCATCGCCAAGGAAGGCCAGCAATTGATCGGCTGGCGCGATGTGCCCACCACGCAGGAAGGGCTGGGCAAGGCCGTGCTCGAGAGCATGCCGGTGATCCGCCAGTGCTTTATCGCCCGAGGCGAGAATTGCGCCGATCAGGACGCGTTCGAACGCAAGCTGATCGTGATCCGCAAACAGACGCAAAACCCGCTCGCCGAACTGGCGCAAAAGCACGATATGCCCGAGCTGACCAAGCTCTACATGCCCAGCTTTTCAAGCCGCACGGTCGTTTACAAGGGCCTGCTGCTGGCGACGCAGGTCGGCAGCTTTTACGACGATCTGCGCGATCCGACCTGCGAAAGCGCGCTGGGCCTCGTGCACCAACGCTTCAGCACCAACACCTTCCCCAGCTGGCGGCTGGCCCAGCCGTTCCGCATGATCGCGCATAATGGCGAGATCAACACGGTGCGCGGCAATGTGAACTGGATGAACGCGCGCCGCCGGACGATGGAAAGCGAGCTGCTGGGCACCGATCTCGACAAATTGTGGCCGATCGTGCCGCATGGCCAGAGCGATACGGCGTGTCTCGACAATGCGCTCGAACTGCTGCTGCTGGGCGGATACAGCCTTGCCCATGCGATGATGATGCTCATCCCAGAGGCGTGGGCGCGCAATGATCTGATGGAGCCCAAGCGCCGCGCTTTTTACGAATATCATGCCGCGCTGATGGAGCCGTGGGACGGGCCCGCCGCCGTCGCTTTCACCGATGGCCGCCAGATCGCCGCCACGCTTGACCGCAATGGTCTGCGCCCGGCGCGTTACTGCGTGACCAAGGACGATCTGTGCATCTGCGCTTCGGAAAGCGGCGTGCTGCCGGTCGCCGAGGAAGACATTGTGCGCAAATGGCGGCTTCAGCCGGGGCGCATGTTGCTGATCGATTTGGATGAAGGCCGCATCATTGAAGATGAAGAGCTGAAGGCTCAGCTCGCCAGCGCCGAACCCTACGAAGAATGGCTCGATCAGGCGCAATACAAGCTGCGCGATCTGGAAACTATCGAGACTGCCAAGGACGCCGTGCTCGAACACGATGTCAGCCTGCTCGATCGTCAGCAGGCCTTTGGTTACACGCAGGAGGATATCTCCCGTTTCCTTGAACCGATGGCGGTAAAGGGCGAAGACCCCATCGGCTCCATGGGCACCGATACGCCGATTGCCGTCCTGTCGAAGCGCAGCCGCCTGCTGTATGATTACTTCAAGCAGAATTTCGCGCAGGTCACCAATCCGCCGATTGATCCAATCCGCGAAGAACTGGTGATGAGCCTGCTGACCATGGTCGGCCCGCGTCCCAATTTGCTCGGCCATGATGCAGGCACGCACAAGCGGCTCGAAATCAGCCAGCCGATCCTGACCAATCGCGGGATGGAAAAAATCCGCTCGGTCGAAACGAGCCTGGATGGCGCGTTCCGCACCGAAACTATCGACATCACCTGGGACGCGACCAGCGGGGCCGAGGGCCTCGACATGGCGATAAAGGAAATGTGCTGGGCCGCGACAGAGGCAGTGTTGCAGGACAAGAACATTCTGATCCTGTCAGACCGTAACCAGGGGCCAGACCGTGTGCCTATGCCCGCCCTGCTCGCCACAGCTGCGGTGCATCACCAGCTTGTGCGCCAAGGCCTGCGGATGCAGACCGGCATTGTGGTGGAAACCGGCGAAGCGCGCGAAGTGCATCATTTCTGCGTGCTTGCAGGTTACGGCGCGGAAGCGATCAACCCTTATCTCGCATTCGAAACGCTCGAGGAAATTCGCCGGAAGAAGGCCCCTGAACTCACCACTGAGCAGGTTGAGCAGAATTACATCAAGGCGGTTGGCAAGGGCATCCAGAAGGTGATGTCCAAAATGGGCATCAGCACCTACCAATCCTATTGCGGCGCGCAGATTTTCGATGCGGTGGGCCTGTCTACTGCCTTTGTCGACCGCTTCTTCACCCGCACGGCCACCACCATCGAAGGTGTCGGTCTGGCTGAAGTAGCGCAGGAGACGGTGCGCCGCCATGCTGCGGCCTATGGCGACAATCCGATCTACCGCAACATGCTCGATGCTGGCGGCATCTACCAATATCGCCTGCGCGGCGAGGAACATGCGTGGACGCCTGCCAATATCGCGCAATTGCAACATGCGGTGCGCAGCGAGCAAGGTCTTGGGGCGCAAGAACAGTATGATGCCTTCGCCAAATCAATCAACGAACAGTCCGAACGTCTGCTGACCATTCGCGGGCTGATGGAATTGCACAAAGCGGACGAGCCGATCCCGCTCGAAGAGGTCGAGCCCGCGGAGGAAATCGTCAAACGCTTCAGCACTGGCGCGATGAGCTTCGGCTCGATCAGCCATGAAGCGCATTCCACTCTGGCGATTGCGATGAACCGCATCGGTGGTCGCTCCAACACCGGCGAAGGCGGCGAAGAACCGTTCCGTTTCCAGCCGATGGACAATGGCGATTCCATGCGCAGCCGGATCAAGCAGGTCGCCTCTGGCCGCTTTGGTGTGACGACTGAATATCTCGCCAATTCGGACGATATCCAGATCAAGGTGGCGCAGGGCGCCAAGCCCGGCGAAGGCGGTCAACTGCCCGGGCACAAGGTCGACAAACGCATCGGCAAGGTACGCCATTCGACGCCGGGCGTGGGCCTCATCTCGCCGCCGCCGCATCACGACATCTATTCGATCGAAGACCTCGCGCAGCTGATCCATGATCTCAAGAATGTGAACCCGGCAGCCCGCGTCTCAGTCAAGCTCGTGTCCGAAGTGGGCGTGGGCACGGTGGCCGCGGGCGTCTCCAAGGCGCGTGCCGATCATGTGACGATTTCGGGATATGAAGGCGGCACCGGCGCATCGCCGCTCACCAGCCTGACGCATGCCGGAAGCCCGTGGGAAATCGGCCTCGCCGAAACGCAGCAGACGTTGCTGCTCAACAATCTGCGCAGCCGCATCGTGGTGCAGGTCGACGGCGGGCTGCGCACCGGGCGCGATGTCGCGATTGGCGCATTGCTGGGCGCGGACGAGTTTGCCTTTGCCACCGCTCCGCTGATCGCGGCGGGTTGCATCATGATGCGCAAGTGCCATCTCAACACCTGCCCCGTTGGCGTCGCAACGCAAAACCCTGAATTGCGCAAACTGTTCGTCGGGCAGCCAGAGCACGTCATCAATTACTTCTTCTTCATCGCCGAGGAACTGCGCGGCATCATGGCCGAGATGGGCTTCCGCACGGTTCAGGAAATGATTGGCCGGGTGGACCGGATCGATATGAAACGCGCGATCCGTCACTGGAAGGCCGACGGCGTTGATCTCAGCAAG
>DFBR01000175.1:21800-24291 GCA_002367375.1 Erythrobacter sp. UBA3075
TTGCGCTCGACAATGAACTGATTGCAGCGTGTCAGCCCGCGATCCAGAATGGCGAGAGCGTGCAGCTCGACCTGCCGATCAAGAATCTCAACCGCACGACAGGTGCGATGTTGTCGGGCGTGATCGCCAAGAAACATGGCCATGCCGGCCTGCCCATCGACACCATCCGCGTAAACTTCACCGGCACCGCTGGGCAAAGCTTTGCCGCATGGCTCGCGCATGGCGTCACGCTCGATCTGGTGGGCGATGCCAATGACTATGTCGGCAAGGGCCTGTCGGGCGGCCGCGTCATCGTGCGCCCGCCTGCCAACGTAGACCGCGACCCGCTCGACAATATCATCGTCGGCAATACCGTGCTGTATGGCGCGATTTCGGGCGAGGCCTATTTCTGCGGCGTTGCGGGTGAACGCTTTGCCGTGCGCAATTCGGGCGCGGTCGCCGTGGTCGAAGGCACTGGCGATCATGGCTGCGAATATATGACCGGCGGCGTGGTCGCCGTGCTCGGCAAAACCGGGCGCAATTTCGCTGCCGGGATGAGTGGCGGCGTGGCCTATGTCTACGATCCGGACGGAACATTCGCGCAGCATTGCAATATGGCGCAGGTCGATCTCGAAACGATTGATGCTGCGGCGGACGATCCTGAAGGGACAGGCCTGCCCAAGCAGCGCCCCGCCACAGTGGACGATCTGGGTATGGGCGATCCGCTCTACCATGATGCGCAGCGCATCCGCATTCTGCTGGAACGCCACAAGCTGCACACCGGATCGGCACGCGCTGCTGCGCTGCTGGATGATTTTGCGGGCACGCTGGGCCACTTTGTCAAAGTGATGCCCAAGGATTACCGCCGCGCGCTGAAGCAGATGGAGGCCGAGCGTGAGCAGGCCGCCAGCGTGGCAGCGGAATAGATAATGACCCTCTCCCTTGGGGGAGAGGGTTGGGTGTGGGTGTACCACGCCATTGAGGTAGAACCCCCACCCCCGGCCCCTCCCCAAGGGAGGGGAGTTGAAGGACGGAATTGCAAAAATGGGTAAAGAAACGGGCTTTCTCGAAATCGAGCGCGAAGAACTGGATTATGCCGATCCCAAGGAACGGGTGAAGCATTACAAGGAATTCGTCATTCCGCCGAGTGAGGAACGGCTGAAAAATCAGGCCGCGCGCTGCATGAATTGCGGCATTCCCTATTGTCACAACGGCTGCCCGGTGAACAACATCATCCCGGACTGGAATCACCTCGTCTACGAAGGTGACTGGGAGAGCGCGCTCGAAGTGCTGCATTCCACCAACAACTTCCCCGAATTCACCGGCCGCATCTGCCCAGCTCCTTGTGAAGCGGCCTGCACGCTCAACATCACGGACCAGCCGGTTACCATCAAGAATATCGAATGCGCGATTGTCGATCGCGGGTGGCAGGAAGGCTGGATCAAGCCGCAAGTGCCTGCGCGCCAGACCGGCAAGAGCGTGGCCGTGGTCGGCTCGGGTCCGGCGGGCCTCGCCTGCGCGCAGCAATTGGCGCGCGCGGGCCATTCGGTGACCGTGTTCGAAAAGAGCGACCGCGTGGGCGGGTTGCTGCGTTACGGCATTCCCGACTTCAAAATGGAGAAAAACCAGATCAACCGCCGCGCGGTGCAGATGGAGGCCGAAGGCGTGACCTTCCGCACCAGCACTGAAGTGGGCGTTGATATCTCCATGAAATCACTCAAGGAAAACTTCGATGCCGTCGTCCTGGCGGGCGGTGCGGAACATCCACGCATGCTCGAAATTCCAGGCGCAGAACTGCCCGGTGTGCGGCTCGCGATGGAATTCCTTACCCAGCAAAACAAACGCAATGCCGGCGATGATGAAACCCGCGCCGCTCCGCGCGGCACGCTGACCGCGACCGGCAAGCATGTGATCGTGATCGGCGGCGGCGACACCGGCAGCGACTGTGTCGGCACGTCCAACCGGCAGGGCGCGAAAAGCGTGACGCAGATCGAGATCATGCCGCAGCCGCCCGCGCATGAAAACAAGCTGATGACCTGGCCCGACTGGCCGATGAAACTGCGCACCTCCTCCAGTCACGAAGAAGGCGTCGACCGCGACTGGGCGGTGCTGACCAAGGAAGTGGTTAGTGAAGATGGCGAAGTCACCGGCCTCAAATGTGTGCGCGCCGACTGGTCCGAAGGCCAGCTCAAGGAAGTGCCCAATAGCGAATTTACGCTGAAGGCCGACCTCATCCTGCTCGCCATGGGGTTCCTCGGTCCGCGCAAGCAAGGCATGATCGACCAGTCCGGCGTGGAGCTGACATCGCGCGGCAATGTCGATGCAAACACGCATGACTATCGCACCTCTGACGACCATATCTATGCCTGCGGCGACATGCGGCGCGGGCAAAGCCTCGTCGTATGGGCGATACGCGAAGGCCGCCAATGCGCTGCATCCGTTGACGAAGCGCTGATGGGAGTGACAGAGCTTCCCCGGTGAACCGGGGCAGCACTGACACCTCTTTGCCGGA
>DFBR01000215.1:0-3432 GCA_002367375.1 Erythrobacter sp. UBA3075
CGGCATCATGGCTCACATCGATGCCGGCAAGACCACTACGACAGAACGCATTCTGTATTACACCGGCAAGTCCTACAAGATCGGCGAAGTGCACGATGGTGCCGCGACGATGGATTGGATGGAGCAGGAGCAGGAGCGCGGGATCACCATCACGTCTGCCGCGACGACCACATTCTGGTCCGCCGACGATGGCGAAGGCCCCAAGCACCGCATCAACATCATCGATACGCCCGGCCACGTCGACTTCACCATTGAAGTCGAACGCAGCTTGCGCGTGCTCGACGGCGCGGTTGCCGTTTTTGACGGGGTTGCCGGTGTTGAGCCGCAATCCGAAACCGTGTGGCGCCAGGCGGACAAGTATAAAGTTCCGCGGATGTGCTTCATAAATAAATTGGACCGTACCGGTGCCGATTTTTATTACTGCGTGCAGTCGATCATCGACCGCCTCGGCGCGAAGCCGCTGGTGCTGTATCTCCCGATCGGCATGGAAGCCGACCTGAAGGGCGTTGTCGATCTGGTCAACAATCGCGGCATCGTGTGGGAGAATGACGGGCTGGGTGCAGACTTCAGCTATGTCGACATTCCCGCTGACCTTGCTGACAAGGCCGCCGAATATCGCGAGCAGATGATCGAGACCGTCGTCGAGCAAGACGATGACGTCATGGAAGCGTACCTCGAAGGCGATGAGCCTGACGCGGCTACTCTCAAGCGTCTGATCCGCAAGGGCACCATGGAGCAGGCCTTCGTGCCGGTCCTGTGTGGTTCTGCATTCAAGAACAAGGGCGTGCAGCCGTTGCTGGACGCTGTTGTCGACTACATGCCCGCACCGACCGACGTCGAGGCGATCAAGGGCGTGTTGCCGGAAAGCGATGAAGAGCAGGTTCGCCCATCACGCGATGACGCACCTTTCTCTGCGCTGGCCTTCAAGATCATGAACGATCCGTTCGTCGGCTCGCTCACCTTTACCCGCATTTATTCGGGCACGCTGGCAAAGGGCGGCGTTCTGAACTCGGTGAAGGACAAGAAGGAAAAAATCGGCCGCATGCTGCTGATGCACTCCAACAACCGCGAAGACATCGATGAGGCGTTCGCCGGTGATATCGTTGCGATTGCAGGTCTGAAGGAAACCACGACCGGCGATACGCTGTGTGACCCGTCGAACCCGATCATTCTGGAACGGATGGAATTCCCCGATCCGGTGATCGAATTGTCGGTGGAACCCAAGACCAAGGCTGATCAGGAAAAGATGGGCGTCGCGCTCAACCGCCTGGCTGCCGAAGATCCCTCGTTCCGCGTCACGACCGATCACGAATCGGGCCAGACGATCATCAAGGGCATGGGCGAGCTTCACCTCGACATTCTCGTCGATCGCATGAAGCGCGAATTCAAGGTCGAAGCCAATGTCGGTGCGCCGCAGGTGGCCTATCGTGAATCGCTCGGCCGTGAAATCGAAGTGACCTACACGCATAAGAAGCAGTCGGGTGGTTCGGGCCAGTTCGGTGAAGCCAAGGTTGTGGTTTCGCCGGGTGAGCGTGGCCAGGGCGTCGTGTTCGAAGACGAGATCAAGGGCGGTAATATTCCCCGCGAATACATCCCGTCGGTCGAAAAAGGCATGCGTGAGCAGGCCGAAAGCGGCTATCTCATCGGCTTCCCGATCATCGACTTCACCATCCGCCTGATCGACGGCAAATATCATGACGTCGACTCGAGCACGGTGGCCTTTGAAATCACCGGTCGTGGCGCAATGCGCGAAGCGGCTGAACGGGCCGGCATCAAGCTGCTGGAACCAGTGATGAAGGTCGAGGTCGTAACTCCCGAGGATTATCTCGGGGACGTGATTGGCGATCTCATGTCCCGTCGTGGACAGGTGCAAGGTCAGGACACGCGCGGCAACGCCATGGCGGTCGACGCCCGTGTTCCGCTCGCCAACATGTTTGGCTACGTCAATGAGCTGCGTTCGTTCACTCAGGGCCGTGCCCAGTACACGATGCAGTTCAGTCATTACGAAGAAGTGCCTTCGAATGTGGCAACGGAGATCAAGGAGAAGCTTGCCTAAGGCGAGTGATACAGCTAGGGGCGGCGCCTGTTTCAGCGGGTGCCGACTCTCTCCCCGCAGAACTTTCATTTTAGACAGAGGTTAATAAGAGAAAATGGCGAAGGAAAAATTCGAGCGGAACAAGCCGCACTGTAACATCGGCACCATCGGTCACGTCGACCACGGCAAGACCACGCTGACTGCTGCAATCACCAAGGTGATGGCTGAAGCACACGGCGGTGCAGCTATCGATTTTGCAAACATCGACAAGGCTCCTGAAGAGCGCGAGCGCGGGATCACGATCTCGACTGCTCACGTCGAGTATGAAACCGAAGCGCGTCACTATGCGCACGTCGATTGCCCGGGCCACGCTGACTATGTGAAGAACATGATCACCGGTGCGGCGCAGATGGACGGTGCCATTCTGGTTGTGAACGCTGCTGACGGCCCCATGCCGCAGACCCGCGAGCACATCCTGCTTTCCCGTCAGGTCGGCGTGCCGGCTCTGGTTGTTTACATGAACAAGGTTGATCAGGTCGACGACGAAGAAATTCTCGAACTGGTTGAACTCGAAGTTCGTGAACTGCTGACCGAGTATGGCTTTGACGGCGACAACATCGCCATCGTCAAGGGTTCGGCTCTCGCTGCTCTTGAAGGCCGTGATGACGAAATCGGCAAGAACTCGATTCTTGAACTGATGAAGGCTGTCGACGAGCACATCCCGCAGCCCGACCGTCCGGTTGACCAGCCTTTCCTGATGCCGATCGAAGACGTGTTCTCGATCTCTGGCCGTGGTACGGTTGTGACCGGCCGCGTCGAAACCGGCATCGTGAATGTTGGCGACGAAGTTGAAATCGTTGGCATCAAGGACACCACCAAGACGACCGTGACCGGCGTTGAAATGTTCCGCAAGCTGCTCGATTCGGGTCAGGCTGGCGACAACATCGGTGCGCTTATCCGCGGTGTTGGTCGTGAAGAAGTTGAGCGTGGTCAGGTTCTGGCCAAGCCGGGCACCGTGAACCCGCACACAGAATTCGAAGCGAGCGTCTACGTTCTTTCGAAGGATGAGGGTGGCCGTCACACGCCATTCTTCGCGAATTACCGTCCGCAGTTCTACTTCCGCACCACCGACGTGACCGGCGAAGTGATCCTCCCAGAGGGTACGGAGATGGTTATGCCAGGTGACGACGTGAAGATTAACGTCAAGCTGATTGCTCCGATCGCTATGGACGAAGGTCTTCGCTTCGCCATCCGTGAAGGCGGCCGCACCGTTGGTTCGGGCGTGGTTTCGAAGATCACCAAGTAATCCTGCCGCGCCAACAGGCGCCAACGGATGATCCAAAGTGGCCCGGTACTCCATGCGAGTGCCGGGCCCTTTTGTTGGGTACGGTCGGGGC
>DFBR01000215.1:3526-4808 GCA_002367375.1 Erythrobacter sp. UBA3075
CACCCAACAAGAGATCACAAAACCCCTATTTCGGGGGTTGCCAGACGCGGCGCCTCTCCGTATATGCGCGGCAACAGAAAGAGATTCGTCTCTTTCGCAATGAATTTACGGGAAGGCCGCCCGTTCCGGGAAACCGGATTACGCGGGGCGGGCCTTTTTGTTTTTGGGGGTTTAGGCTCCCTTGGCTCTTTCGCATCGGTAGTTGGAATTATGGACGCTCAGAATATCCGCATTCGCCTCAAGGCCTTCGATCACCGCGTGCTCGACCAGGCAACTGGTGAGATTGCGGAAACCGCACGCCGCACTGGCGCGCTTATTCGTGGTCCGATTCCCATGCCGACGCGTATTGAGAAGTTCACCGTGAACCGCGGCCCGCACATCGACAAGAAGTCGCGCGAGCAGTTCGAGGTGCGCACTTACAAGCGGTTGCTCGATATCGTGCAGCCCAACGCCCAGACAGTCGACGCGCTGATGAAGCTCGACCTTGCTGCTGGCGTGAACGTGGAAATCAAGCTCGCCTAATGGTGAGCGTAGCCCCAGCGAAGGTTGGGGTCTTGGTCCTTCTGGTAGGACGCTAAACTGATCAGAGAGTTACGGGGCTCCATATGGCCCCGCCGGATCGCAAGATCGGCAAGACATAGGGATACCGCCGGAAGGTCTTCGGACTTTAACCGGGCTGCGTCCCCCGTCTCGTTCTCGCAGCTTTGCTGCAGGAACAATTCAGCCCGGACGGGGCGACGTTTCGAAAACTTGGGCTGCAAGCACCTGGGGAATGGTCCCCATGTGCCTCTGTAAGGAGTTTGGTCATGCGCACTGGCGTGATCGCGAAAAAAATCGGGATGACCCGCCTGTTTCAGGAGGATGGACGTCACGTTCCCGTGACCGTTCTGTCTCTGGAAGGATGTCAGGTCACCGGAAACCGCACAGCCGATCGCGACGGCTATTTCTCGGTCCAGCTTGGTGCCGGGGATGCGAAGCACAAGAACGTCAACAAGCCGCAGCGCGAAGCTTTCGCGAAGGCTGAAGTTGGCCTGAAGCAGAAGGTCGCCGAATTCCGCGTGGCGGACGAGGAAGGTCTCCTTCCTGTCGGCGCGACGATCACGGCGGATCACTTCATCGCTGGCCAGAAGGTCGATATCACGGGTCACACCGTTGGTAAGGGCTTTGCCGGCGCCATGAAGCGTTGGAACTTTGGCGGTTTGCGCGCGACGCACGGCGTCTCGATCTCTCACCGTTCGCACGGCTCGACGGGTAACCGTCAGGATCCGGGCAAGGTGTTCAA
>DFBR01000215.1:4939-6673 GCA_002367375.1 Erythrobacter sp. UBA3075
TGCTGGTGAAGGACGCGGTGAAGATCGCGCTTCCCGAAGGTGTTCCTTTCCCCGGTGCAATGCGTCGCAATGCCGATGAAACCGCCACTGAAGATGCAACGCCCGGCCTCGTCGAGAGCGCGGCGGAGCACGAAGTGAAACCCGAAGTTGATGCCGCCACGCAGGAAAAGCTGGCAGCGGAGCAGGATTCAGGCGCGGACACCAGTGGTGGTGCTCCGGCGGCTGACGAAAGCAAGGAAGACTAAGCCATGAAGGTGAAGGTCCAGAAAATCGACGGCAAGGCCGTGTCGGGCAAGGGCGCTGAGCTCGAGCTCAACGACGCCGTGTTCGGTGTCGAGCCGCGTGCCGACATCCTGCACCGTGTTGTGACATGGCAGCTCGAAAATCGTCGTGCCACCGCACGTCCGACGCGTGAGCGTTCCGACGTCAACCGCACCGGTAAGAAATGGGGCAAGCAGAAGGGTTCCGGCGGCGCTCGCCACGGTGCTCGCTCGGCTCCTATCTTTATCGGTGGCGGTAAGGCTCACGGTGCTCGCAAGCGTGACTTCGAGCAGTCGCTCAACAAGAAGATCCGCGCGCTCGGTCTGAAGATGGCTCTGAGCAGCAAGGCGAAGGACGGTCTCGTGATCGTTGACAGCCTTGATGTGAAGGATGCCAAGACGAAGGCGCTTAAGGGTCATTTCGACAAGAATGGCTGGAACGGCAAAGTGCTGGTGATTGACGGTGAAGCCGTCACCGACAGCTTCGCGAAGGCTGCGGGCAATTTGCCCGGCGTCAACGTGCTGCCGGCCATGGGCGCGAACGTCTACGACATCCTCAACCATGACACGCTGGTCCTGACCAAGGACGCGGTCGAAAAGCTGGAGGCGCGTTTCAATGGCTAAGAAGCAAGGAATTGACTCGCGTCATTATGACGTGATCCTCGCCCCGCACATCACCGAAAAGGCGACGTTGCTGAGCGAACATAACGCCGTGGTCTTCAAGGTCGCGAACGATTCCACCAAGCCGGAAATCAAGGCTGCTGTGGAAGCGCTGTTCGACGTGAAGGTCACCAACGTGAACACGATCCTGACCAAGGGTAAGTCGAAGCGCTGGAAGGGTAAGCCTTACAAGCGTTCCGACTTCAAGAAGGCAATCGTGACCCTGGCCGAAGGTCAGAGTGTAGACGTCACAGAGCAACTGGGCTGATCCGATGGCACTGAAGAATTATAAACCGACAAGCCCGGCGCGCCGTGGCCTCGTCCTGGTCGACAAGACTGGCCTCCACAAAGGTGGTCCGGTCAAGTCTTTGTCCAAGGGCAAGACCAAGAGCGGTGGTCGCAACAACAAAGGTCATATCACTTCGCGTGGTATCGGCGGTGGTAACAAGCAGAAGTACCGCTTCATCGACTTCAAGCGTCGTAAGTGGGACATGGAAGCTACCGTGGAGCGGATCGAATATGATCCGAACCGCACGGCTTTCATCGCGCTGATCAAGTATGAGGACGGTGAACTGTCCTATATCATCGCTCCCAACCGTCTCGCTCCTGGTGAGAAGGTTATTGCTGGCGAGAAGACCGACACCAAGCCGGGCAACGCCATGTTGCTGGGTCAGATGCCGGTCGGCACCATCATCCACAATGTGGAGATGAAGCCGGGCAAGGGCGGTCAGATCGCCCGTTCAGCAGGCACCTATGTGCAGCTGGTCGGCCGTGACCGCGGCATGGTGATTGTGCGCCTGAACAGCGGCGAGCA
>DFBR01000215.1:6702-12382 GCA_002367375.1 Erythrobacter sp. UBA3075
AATTTGGGCAAGGCCGGTCGTCGCCGTCACATGGGCATCAAGCCTTTGACGCGCGGTGTCGCCAAGAACCCGGTCGATCACCCGCATGGCGGCGGCGAAGGCCGCACCAGCGGTGGCCGTCATCCGGTTACCCCGTGGGGCAAGCCGACCAAGGGTGCCCGCACCCGCAAGAACAAGCAGACGGACAAGATGATTATCCGTTCGCGTCATGCTAAGAAGAAGAGGTAAGGCACGATGGCACGTTCCGTCTGGAAAGGTCCGTTTGTCGATCTGCACCTTCTGAAGAAGGCGCAGGACGCACAAGAAGCAAGCAGCAACAAGCCGATCAAGACCTGGTCGCGTCGTTCGACGATCCTCCCGGATTTCGTCGGCCTGACGTTCAGCGTCTACAATGGGCGCAAGTTCATCCCGGTTTCGGTGAGCGAGGAAATGGTTGGGCACAAGCTCGGCGAATTCGCGCCTACCCGTAGCTTCCCGGGTCATGCTGCCGACAAGAAGGGTAAGCGATAATGGGCAAGGCGAAATCACCCCGCCGCGTCGCTGATAATGAAGCGATGGCCGTTGGCACCACCATCCGTGGCTCCGCGCAGAAGCTCGGCCTTGTAGCCGCGCTGATCCGCGGTAAGAAGGTTGAAGAGGCTCTGAACATCCTCTCCTTCTCCAAGCGCGCGATGGCCCGTGACGCAACCAAGGTTCTCGCATCAGCGATCGCCAATGCGGAAAACAACCACGATCTCGACGTCGACGCTCTCGTCGTCGCCGAGGCGAGTGTCGGCAAGTCGATCACCATGAAGCGGTTCGCAACGCGCGGCCGTGGCAAGTCCACGCGCATCCTCAAGCCGTTTAGTCGGCTGCGGATTGTCGTTCGCGAGCAGGAAGAGGCGTAAGATGGGTCATAAGAGCAATCCGATCGGTCTGCGCTTGCAGATCAACCGCACCTGGGACAGCCGGTGGTACGCCGAAGGCGGCGAATATGCCAAGCTGCTCAAAGAAGATATCATGATCCGCAAGTACATCGTCGGGCAGCTGCCGCAGGCCGCTATCTCGAAGGTGGTGATCGAGCGTCCGGCCAAGCTGTGCCGCATCTCGATCTATGCTGCGCGTCCCGGTGTCATCATCGGCAAGAAGGGCGCAGACATTGAAAAGCTGCGCGCCAAGCTGGCCACGATGACCGACAGCGAAGTGAAGCTGAACATCGTTGAAATCCGCAAGCCGGAAATCGACGCCAAGCTCGTCGCTCAGGGCATTGCCGATCAGCTGATCCGCCGTGTCGCTTTCCGCCGCGCTATGAAGCGCGCCATGCAGTCGGCCATGCGCCTTGGTGCTGAAGGCATCAAGATCATGTGTGGCGGCCGCCTTGGCGGTGCTGAAATCGCGCGTGTTGAACAGTACCGTGAAGGCCGTGTGCCGCTGCACACCCTGCGCGCCAACATTGATTACGCTGAAGCAGAGGCACTGACTGCCTATGGCATCATCGGCATCAAGGTGTGGGTCTTCAAAGGCGAAATTCTGGGTCATGACCCGACCTCGCAGGATCGTCTGATGATGGAATCGCAGACGTCCGGCGTCCGCCCCGCACGTTGAGGTGAGTAGATAACATGCTGCAACCGAAGAAAACCAAGTATCGCAAGGCCTTCAAGGGCAAGATCCATGGCAAGGCCAAGGGCGGTACGGACCTGAACTTTGGCTCCTACGGTCTGAAGGCCCTGGAACCCGAGCGTATCACTGCACGCCAGATCGAAGCTGCGCGTCGTGCGATCACACGCCACATGCGCCGTCAGGGCCGGTTGTGGATCCGCGTGTTCCCCGACGTGCCGGTTTCGAAGAAGCCAGCTGAAGTGCGTCAGGGTAAGGGCAAGGGTTCCGTTGAGTTCTGGGCCGCCCGCGTAAAGCCGGGTCGTATCCTGTTCGAGCTTGATGGCATTCCCGGCCCATTGGCCGCCGAAGCTTTCAGCCGCGCGGCGATGAAGCTGCCGATCAAGACCAAGGTTGTCGCACGGATGGGCGATACCTCGCACCTGGGTGGAGGCAAGTAATGGCCAAGATTGAAGACCTCCGCACGAAGACTGACGATCAGCTCGCAGAGCAGTTCGTCATGCTCAAGAAAGAGCAGTTCAACCTGCGTTTTCAGGCCGCGACCAACCAGCTTGAGGCCGCAGCCCGGGTGAAGCAGGTCCGCCGCGAAATCGCGCAGATCAAGACGCTGCAGAACGAGCGCGCGGCTGCTGCCGCGAACGCTGAAGCGTAAGGAGCAGACAATGCCGAAGCGTATCCTGACCGGGACTGTCACCTCCGACAAGACCGACAAGACCGTGACCGTGAAGGTCGAACGCCGCGTGAAGCACCCGCTGTACGGGAAGATCATTCGTCGTTCGAAGAAGTATCACGCGCACGACGAAACGAACGAATACACCGTGGGCGACACCGTCCGGATCGAAGAGACCCGGCCGATCTCCAAGACCAAGACGTGGAAGGTGCTCGACCGCCTGGTGGCAAGCAAGGGTGTGGCTGTCGCCGCAGACCTTGATGTTGCCGAAGCCACGCCGACCGGCGCGCCCGAGGACAAGAAGGCTGAAAAGACGCCTGCCAAGTCTGACAAGAAGGCTGATGCCGACAAGGAAGCGGCTGACGCCGAGTAAGCAATCACGCCGCTGCATATGCAGGGGCAGACGTTAGGAACTTCCGGGCGGGTTTAGGCCAAGTCTCGGAAAGCCAAATGAGAAGGAACCGGATCAATGATCCAGATGCAATCCAATCTCGACGTCGCGGACAACAGCGGCGCTAAGCGCGTCCAGTGCATTAAGGTGCTGGGTGGCTCTAAGCGTCGTACCGCGAGTGTCGGGGACGTGATCGTGGTTTCCGTCAAGGAAGCCCAACCGCGCGCCAAGGTCAAAAAGGGCGACGTTCACCGTGCGGTGATCGTGCGCACTCGTAAGGACGTTCGCCGTCCTGACGGCAGTGTGATCCGTTTTGACGGCAACGCTGCGGTGCTCGTGAACAAGAGCGAAGAGCCGATTGGCACGCGTATCTTTGGCCCAGTTGTGCGCGAACTGCGCGGCAAGGGCTTTATGAAGATCATCTCGCTCGCGCCGGAGGTGCTGTAATGGCTTCTGCACGTATCAAGAAGGGTGACACCGTCGTCGTGCTCTCGGGCAAGGACAAGGGCCAGAGCGGCACTGTCCAGCAGGTCATGCCGAAAGAAGGCAAGGTTCTGGTCGAAGGGGTCAATGTGATGACTCGTCACCGCAAGCCGAGCCAGGCGAACCCGCAGGGCGGCATCGACCGCATTCCTGCTCCGCTCGCAATGGCCAAGGTTGCTGTGGCCGATCCAAAGGATGGCAAGCCCACCCGCGTCCGTTTCGAAGAAAAGGACGGCAAGAAGGTGCGCGTTGCTGTGAAGTCCGGGGAGACCATCGATGGCTGATTACACGCCACGCATGAAGCAGAAATATGCTGACGAGATCGTGAAGGCGATGACCGAGAAGTTCGGTTATGCCAATCACATGCAGGTCCCGCAGCTGTCCAAGATCACACTCAACATGGGTGTGGGCGAGGCAAGCCAGGACAAGAAGAAAGTCCAGACGGCTTCCGCGGAAATGGAAGCGATTGCCGGGCAGAAGCCGGTGATCACCAAAGCCAAGAAGTCGATCGCTCAGTTCAAGCTGCGCGAAGGCATGCCGATCGGTTGCAAGGTTACCATGCGCCGTGATCGTATGTTCGAATTCATGGATCGTCTGGTGACCATTGCGATGCCGCGTATTCGCGATTTCCGTGGCCTCAATCCCAAGTCGTTTGATGGCCAGGGCAATTACGCCATGGGCATCAAGGAGCAGATCATCTTTCCAGAGATCAGCTACGACCAGATCGAAAAGGTGCGCGGGATGGATATCATCGTGACCACCACCGCAAAGACCGACGAAGAGGCCCGCGAATTGCTGCGCCTGTTCGGTTTCCCGTTCCCGGCCGAAAACGCCGAAGAAAAAGAGGCCGCGTAAGCGGCGCAGGAGAGCTTAAGTCCAATGGCGAAACTGAGTTCCATAAACAAGAACGAGCGTCGTAAGGCCCTCGTCAAGAAGTACGCGGCGAAATACGCCAAGCTGAGGGCTATCGCGGATGATGAATCGCTTGACGATTCAGAACGTCTGATCGCGCGCCTGAAGATGGCTGAAATTCCCCGCAATGCGAACCCGACCCGGGTGCGCAACCGCTGCAACACCACCGGCCGCCCGCGCGGCTACTACCGCAAGTTCGGGCTTAACCGCATCGAACTCCGCGATCTGGCCAACAAGGGCCTGATCCCGGGCGTGACCAAGTCGAGCTGGTGAGGATTAGACTATGCCGATGACCGATCCCTTGGGTGATATGCTCACCCGCATCCGCAATGGCCAGCAGGCGAAGAAGGACTCCGTCCTGTCGCCCGCTTCCAAGCTGCGTACCAATGTTCTCGAAGTGCTTCAGCGCGAAGGCTACATCCGTGGCTACAGCGAAGACGCTACGGGGCAGCACCCCGCATTGCGGATTGAACTGAAGTATTTCGAAGGCGAGCCTGCGATCAAGCATCTCGCCCGAGTCTCCAAGCCGGGTCGCCGGGTATATTCGGGTTCGCAAGAAATCCCGATTATCCGCAATGGCCTAGGCATCACCATCGTCTCGACCCCCAAGGGCGTGCTTTCGGACAACGAAGCGCGCACCGAGAATGTCGGCGGCGAAGTGCTTGCGGAGGTGTTCTGATGAGCCGCATCGGCAAGAAACCGGTGGCGATCCCCAGTGGGGTTACAGCCAAGACCGAGAACGGTGTGCTGAGTGTGAAGGGCCCCAAGGGCGAACTCACCATGAGCATGTTCGAACTGATCGACTATAAGGTCGAGGGTGAAGAAATCCTCGTCACGCCGAAGAACAAGACCACGCAGGCCCGCCAGTTCTGGGGCATGCAGCGCACGCTGGTGCAGAACCTGATTGACGGTGTGACCGACGGTTTCACCAAGGTGCTGGATATCACCGGCGTTGGCTACCGTGCGCAGGCACAGGGCAAGAAGCTCAAGCTGCAGCTCGGTTTCAGCCACGATGTCGATCTCGACGTGCCTGAAGGTATTGAGGTTAAGACGCCCGATCAGACCACGGTTGAGATTTCGGGTATCGACAAACAGAAGGTTGGGCAGTTCGCTGCCGAGATCCGCGAATGGCGCAAGCCGGAGCCCTATAAGGGCAAGGGTGTAAGGTATCGCGGCGAGTACATCTTCCGCAAGGAAGGGAAGAAGAAGTAAGATGGCAAAGCTCTCTCTCTTTGAACGCCGTCGCCGCCGGGTGCGCACCGCGCTCCGCAAGCGTTCCGGCCAAAAACCTCGTCTGTCAGTGCATCGCACTGGCAAGCACATCTACGCGCAGATCATCGATGACAAGGATGGCCGCACAGTTGCTGCCGCCAACACGCTTGGTGAAAAAGCCTCGGGTGCCAATGTCGATGCCGCCGCAAAGGTGGGCAAGGATATTGCCGCAGCCGCCAAAAAGGCTGGCGTGAAGACTGTCGTGTTCGATCGCGGCGGGTTCCTGTTCCATGGCCGCGTCAAGGCGCTGGCCGATGCCGCTCGCGAAGGCGGGCTGGAGTTCTGATGATGGCTGACGACAAGAAAACCGAAGAAACTCCGGCGGTCGAAACGCCGGAAACTGCAACGGAAACCGC
>DFBR01000215.1:12400-18885 GCA_002367375.1 Erythrobacter sp. UBA3075
CTGCTGCTGCTGAGCAGCCGCGCGGACGCGGTGGACGTGGTGGACGCAATGACAATCGCGGCGGCGGCGGTGGCCGTGGCCGTGGTGGTCGTGACGATCGTCGTGGTGGCCGTGGTGGCCGCGGAGATGATGATGGTGAAGAGCTGATTGAAAAGCTCGTCCACATCAACCGCGTTGCCAAGGTGGTGAAGGGCGGTAAGCGCTTTGGTTTCGCCGCACTGGTTGTGGTTGGCGATGGCAAGGGCCGCGTTGGTTTCGGCCACGGCAAGGCTCGGGAAGTGCCTGAAGCGATCAACAAGGCAACCGCTGCTGCCAAGAAGAAGATGATCCGCGTCGCGCTGAAAGAAGGCCGCACGCTGCACCATGATGGCACTGGCCATTTCGGCGCAGGCCGGGTTGTGGTCCGTTCGGCTCCGGCCGGTACCGGTATCATCGCTGGTGGTCCGATGCGCGCCGTGTTCGAAGCGCTTGGCGTGGCAGACGTGGTGACCAAGTCGGTCGGCACGTCCAATCCCTACAACATGATCCGCGCCACCTTCGATGGCCTGAGCAATCAGTCTTCGCCGAAGTCGGTTGCCCAGCGTCGGGGCAAGAAGGTCGCTGACCTGCTTGGCCGTGGTGGAGCAAGCGAAGTAGAGGCCGAAGCTGACGCTGCGGCTCTGACGGAGTAAGAACGATGGCCGATAAGAAAACCATCACGATCAAGCAGATCGGTTCGCCGATCCGCCGTCCTGAAAGCCAGCGCAAGATCCTGATCGGTCTTGGTCTGAACAAGATGCACAAGGTCGTCACCCGTCAGGACACTCCTGAGGTGCGTGGAGCGATTGCCAAGGTGCCGCATATGGTGAAGATCCTCGAAGGCTGATGCTTTCGTGTGACGGGAGGGAATTCGTCTCTCTTCGTCATTCCCGCGAAGGCGGGAATCCAGGTCGGACCGCGCGAACGTCCTTGGGCAAAGCAACTGGGTCCCCGCCCTGCGCGGGGATAAACTACAGCGAGTGCAAGACATGAAACTTAATGATCTCCGTGACAATCCTGGCGCCCGTAAAGAGCGCACCCGTGTCGGCCGTGGTATCGGTTCGGGCAAGGGCAAGACCGCCGGTCGTGGCCAGAAGGGCCAGAAGAGCCGTTCGGGCGTAGCGATCAAGGGCTTTGAAGGCGGCCAGATGCCGCTTCACATGCGTCTGCCGAAGCGTGGCTTCAACAACCCGTTTGGCAAGGACTATGCTGAAGTAAACCTCGGCCAGATCCAGGGCCTGGTCGATGCGAAGAAGCTCGACGCCAAGAAGGCCGTCGATCACGCCGCGCTTCAGGCTGCTGGCGTTGCCCGTGGCGGCAAGGACGGCGTCCGCCTGCTTGGCAAGGGTGAGATCACGGCTAAGCTGACCTTCAACGTTGCCGGTGCCTCCAAGGGCGCTGTTGCTGCTGTTGAAAAGGCTGGCGGCAAGGTCGAAATCATCGATCTGGGCAAGCCCGAGCACGAAAAGAAGGCTGCTCGCGCGGAAGCCAACAAGGCTGCCAAGGCCAAAAAGGCCAAGTAAGCCGATAAAATTTGAGGCGCAGGGTTCGACATCGGCCCTGCGCCTCCCTATCTAGCTCCCCTGAGCCGGGAGGGTCCGGCATGATTACCAGGATTAAGGCTCAAAATGTCATCCCGCGCCGATAATATTGCAAGCACGCTCAGCCTCGCGAATTTCAGCAAGGCGACTGAGCTCAAGCAACGCATCTGGTTCACCATTGGTGCGCTGATCGTTTTCCGTTTCCTCAGCTTCGTGCCGCTTCCCGGTGTGAACCCGATGATCCTGGAAACGCTGTATGATCAGACGCGCGGCGGCATTCTGGACATGTTCAACATGTTTTCCGGCGGCTCGCTGGAGCGCATGAGCCTGATCGCATTGGGCGTGATGCCCTACATCACCGCCTCCATCGTTATCCAGCTCGCGTCATCGCTGCATCCCAGCCTGATGGCGCTGAAGAAGGAAGGCGAGGCGGGGCGCAAGAAGCTCAACCAATACACCCGTTACGGCACGGTTTTCCTGTGTGCGATTCAGGGCTGGTTCCTCGCCAGCGGCCTCGAAGCCTACGCCGCGCAGAGCGGCCTGCAGGCGGTTGTCGATCCGGGCATCATGTTCCGCATTGTGACGGTCATCAACCTTGTCGGCGGAACCATGTTCCTGCTGTGGCTGGGTGAACAGGTGACAAGCCGCGGCATCGGTAACGGCGTGTCGCTCATCATCATGGCGGGCATCGTCGCCCAGTTCCCGACCTTTGCTGCAAACCTGTTCGAAGGCGGCCGCACCGGTTCGATCAGCGGCATTGTGATCGGCGGCATGATCTTCATGATTATCGGGCTCATCCTGGTGATTTGCTTCGTCGAGCGCGCCCAGCGGCGTCTCCTCATTCAGTATCCCAAGCGGGCTCAGCAACGCGGGGGCATGCAGGCAGATCGTTCACACCTGCCGCTCAAGCTCAACACCGCCGGCGTTATCCCGCCGATCTTCGCCAGCTCGCTGCTGCTGCTGCCGCTGACGATCACGCAATTTGCGGGCAGTGCAATCGATACGACGAGTGGTTCGGGCAGTTTCATCCAGTCGCTCAACCAATATCTGGCGCACGGGCAGCCGCTCTACATGCTGCTTTATGCTTTGGGCATTATCTTCTTCTGCTTCTTCTACACTGCGGTTGTCTTCAACCCGGAGGACACGGCAGAGAATTTGAAGAAGCAGGGTGGTTTCATCCCCGGCATCCGTCCGGGCAAGCGCACCGCTGAATATATCGACTATGTTCTGTCGCGCATTACCGTGGTCGGGGCGATCTATCTAACGCTGGTCTGCGTCATTCCCGAATGGGGCATCGCGCAGACGGGCATTCCGATTTTCCTTGGTGGTACCAGCCTGTTGATTGTTGTGAACGTAACGGTGGACACGATCAGCCAGATCCAGTCGCACCTGCTGGCGCATCAATATGGTGATCTCATCAAAAAGGCTAAGTTGAAGGGCCGGACCCGCTAGGCTAGCGTCGGCGCTTCAACGTAACGGGGATTCGCTGCAGCTATGAACATCATTCTCCTTGGGCCTCCCGGCGCAGGCAAGGGCACGCAGGCCAATTTGTTGGTCGAACATCACGGAATGCTGCAACTCTCCACCGGGGATATGCTGCGTGAAACCCGCAAAGCGGATACCGAGCTTGGTCGCCGCGTCGCTGCGGTAATGGATGCCGGAGAGCTGGTCTCCGACGAGATCGTGTCCGCCATGATCGATGCCAAATTGTCCGATATGGGTGACGAGGTCGGCGCGATTTTTGATGGCTATCCGCGGACCGAGGCGCAGGCCCATTCGCTGGATGACATTCTCGCCAAACATGGTCGCAAGCTGCACCACGTCATCGAACTGGCGGTGGATGAAGACGCTCTGGTCGACCGCATTACTGGTCGCTTCACTTGCGCCAAATGCGGCGAGGGCTATCACGAGCGGCACAAGCAGCCCGCGCAACAGGGCGTCTGTGACAAATGCGGCTCGACAGAATTCAAGCGCCGTGCAGACGACACCGAAGAGACGGTGCGCACCCGCATGAACGAATACCGCGCCAAGACCGCTCCGATTCTGCCTATCTATGACGCGCGCGGCATCGTTCAGCGCGTGGACGGCATGGCGGCGATCGATGATGTGACGACCGCTATCGAGAAGGTGTTGGCCTCAGCCTGACGCTGCGGCTATTCGTCTTCCCGAACAGGGGAGGACAAATGAAACGCCTATATTCCATCGCCATCGCCAGCGCGGCTTTGCTGCTAGCCACGCCAGCATCTGCCGAGATTATCGAGTCCGCCCATGGCGGCTTTGCCAGCACGCATAGCGTCGTGGTCGCTGCGGACCGGGCCGAAGTTTGGCGCGAGCTGATCCAACCCGAGGGATGGTGGAGCCACACATGGTCGGACGATTCCGCCAATCTGAGGCTGGATGCTCAGGCCGGGGGCTGTTTCTGCGAGAGTGTGCCATCCGCCGATGGCTGGCCCGCCGGTTCGGTCGAGCACATGCGCGTGCTGATGGTTATGCCCGGCTCGACATTGCGCATGTCTGGTTCACTCGGTCCGCTGCAGGCCGAAGGACTGGTCGGCACTCTTACAGTGACACTCACCGAGGTTGATGAAGGTACACAGATCACTTGGGACTATATTACGGGTGGACAGGCGCGCTTTCCGATCGACGAATTCGGCCCTGTCGTTGATAGCGTTCAGGCCGAATTTCTTGGCGGCCTAGTGGCACGATTGGGCGGTGCGGCAGAAGTCGGTTAACGCCCGTTTTGACTAGCAGGTGGAGGCAGGCTATAGCCTGACCACAGAACGGGAAGACCGGGAACGGGCAGTGGGTGACCGCTGGCTCGCTTTCGTCTGTTGACGTGGAGGGGGAATCACCCTATCTGCGCCTTCCGATCGTCCATTTGCAAAGACTTGTCTGATTCAAGGCGGCATTCCTGCGAGCCTTGATTTTTCAATTCCCAATTTTGGGCGAAACGCAACCGCTATGAGATAGAGGCGCGCCCCCGCTTGTCGGGACCAGCCAAGCCTCTGTGGAGCATGGAGAACTAAGTGGCTCGTATTGCCGGGGTAAATATCCCCACCAACAAACGCGTGATTGTCGCGCTCACCTATATTCACGGAATCGGTCCGACCACGGCCCGTAAAATTGTCGACAAGCTCGGTATCGAGCACGCCCGCCGCGTGCAGGATTTGACCGATGGCGAAATCGTGCAGATCCGTGAAACCATCGACGCCGATCTCACCGTGGAAGGCGACCTTCGTCGCGATACCGCGATGAATATCAAGCGTCTGATGGACCTCGCCTGCTATCGTGGCCTGCGTCACCGTAAGGGCCTTCCGGTCCGCGGCCAGCGCACCCACACCAACGCCCGCACCCGCAAGGGCAAGGCCAAGCCGATCGCCGGCAAGAAGAAGTAAGCCCAGGGCCAAAGACTACCAAGTCAGTCTCCAAGGCTTTTCCCTTCTTTCGAGTTACGAGGAACAAAGACAATGGCACGCGAACCAGGCCGAGTAAGGCGCCGCGACAAAAAGAACATCAGCAGCGGCGTCGCGCACGTCAATGCGAGCTTCAATAACACGATGATCACCATCACCGATGCACAGGGCAATGCAATCAGCTGGTCCAGTGCAGGCATGATGGGCTTCAAAGGCAGCCGCAAGTCAACACCGTATGCCGCGCAGGTCGCTGCAGACGATGCCGGCAAGAAGGCCGCCGAACACGGCGTGCGTACGCTGGAAGTTGAAATCAAGGGTCCGGGGTCGGGTCGCGAAAGCGCTCTGCGTGCTCTGCAGGCCGTCGGTTTCAACATCACCAGCATCCGCGATGTTACGCCGATACCGCATAACGGCGTGCGACCGTCCAAGCGTCGTCGCGTCTGATCGAAGTCTGCCGCGAGGGCATCCGGTCCTCGCACAAACAGTCATTTGCATCAGCCGCGGCGGTTCCAGCGCCACGCGGCTTTTGCACCATTACATACCTTTAGGGGAAGTCCATGTCCGTCAATACGAAGAACTGGCAGGAACTGAAGAAGCCCAACACTCTCGACGTCAAGGAAGGCACCGACAAGAAGCGCAAGGCAACTTTCGTCGCCGAACCGCTTGAGCGTGGCTATGGCCTGACGCTGGGCAACGCGCTGCGCCGCGTGCTCCTCGCCAGCCTTCAGGGTGCCGCAATCACTTCGATCAAGATCGAAAACGTGCTGCACGAATTCAGCAGCCTTGCCGGTGTGCGTGAAGACGTCACCGACATCGTGCTCAACGTGAAGCAGATCGCGCTCAAGATGGAAGGTGAAGGCCCCAAGCGCCTGCAGCTCTCCGCGACCGGTCCGGGTGATGTGAAAGCCGGCGACATTGCCGTTTCGGGTGATATCGAAGTTCTCAACAAGAACCTCGTTCTGTGTCACCTCGATGAGGGCGCGACGCTCAACATGGAACTGACTGCCGACACTGGTAAGGGCTACTCGCCCGCCGTGGCGAACCGTCCGGTCGACGCGCCGATTGGTCTGATCCCGATCGACAGCCTTTATTCGCCGATCAAGCAGGTCAGCTACAAGGTCGAGAACGCCCGCGTTGGGCAGGAGCTCGACTTCGACAAGCTGAGCCTGAGCATCGAAACCGACGGCACTGTCACACCTGAAGATGCCATCGCCTATGCGGCGCGCATTCTGCAGGACCAGCTGACGCTGTTCGTCCACTTCGAAGATGGCATCCCGCAGCCGCAGGGCCAGATGATCGGCGTTGCAGCAGAACCGCAGGAAAGCGACACCAACCAGCTCAACCGTTACCTTCTCAAGAAGGTGGACGAGCTGGAACTGTCGGTCCGTTCGGCCAATTGCCTCAAGAACGACAACATCATCTACATCGGCGATCTGGTTCAGAAGACCGAAGCCGAGATGCTGCGCACGCCGAACTTCGGCCGCAAGTCGCTCAACGAGATCAAGGAAGTGCT
>DFBR01000215.1:18930-19360 GCA_002367375.1 Erythrobacter sp. UBA3075
CTGGAGCAGGAACTGCTCGGCTAATTGGTTGTGGTGCGCCCCAGCGAAGGCTGGGGCCTCCCATCAAAGGGTGAAGGTGGCGGCCCCAAGCGTCACCGGGATCGGGGTACCTCACACGGCCCCCCTACAAACTGGAGTACAAAATCATGCGTCACGGTATCAAAGGGCGTAAGCTCAGCCGCAAGTCTCAGCACCGCACCGCCATGTTCCGCAACATGGCTGCTGCGCTGATCAAGCACGAGCAGATCCTCACCACCACCGCCAAGGCGAAGGAAATTCGCCCCTATGTCGAAAAGCTGATCACGCTGGCCAAGCGTGGCGGCCTGTCGAACCGTCGTCTGGCGCACAGCCGCTTGATGGACGAAGCGCAGGAAAAGAAGTTGTTCGAAGTTCTGGCAGAGCGTTTCGCTGACCGTGATGGCGGCTATTG
>DFBR01000057.1 GCA_002367375.1 Erythrobacter sp. UBA3075
CGCAGATGGGCGATATCGTCCCATTTGCACGCCCCGTTCACCACCAGCGCATAATGCGGACCGGTGTTGGTGACGATCAGATCATCAATAATACCACCCGCTTCGGTGAGCAGCAGCGAGTACCGCATCTTGCCCTCAGGCAGATTGGCGACGCCGGAGGGGAGCAGCTTCTCCAGCTCATGCGCGGCTTTCTCACCTGACACCGAAAGCTGGCCCATGTGGCTCACATCGAACAGGCTGGCGCTTTCCCGTGTCCAATTGTGTTCGGCCACAATGCCGCCATGCTCACCCGCATATTGGATTGGCATTTCATAGCCCGCGAACGGCACCATGCGCGCGCCGCGTTCTCGGTGCCACGCGTCGAGCGGTAAAGCTTCCGGCGGCTGTTCTTCGAATTCGGTTTCATTATCGCTCATCGACAGTCCCGGCACGGCTCGGCAAGGCCCGAGGATCGAGCCTTTTCGCCATGCCCCCTCTGTCTTGGAAACCTGAGAGATTCCGGCGCGGCCTACTGCGGCCAAACGCCTTACTCCTTCGGTGGCGCCAACCTTGCGGCGGACACGCTTTCCAGAGCGCCTGTGCCAGCTGCGCGGTCCCTGAGACCTGAGAGTTTCCGGGGCGGTTGCTCCTTCGGTGCCCCCGACAGACCGTTAAGCCAGATCGGAGAGCTCTCCCGCGCAGATGCCGGGCGCCGAAACGCCCACCAAGCGAATCAGGCTCTGCTGCAATGCATCAGCCGGGTCAATGGAGTCCCAGGGCGTAGAAGGGGAAATTTGCGATTTGCCGCATCTCGCGCAACAATGCTTCAGAGCCGAGAAATTTCAATTGGCGAAAGCTGGGATTACTCCTGCTTTTTCTTTGCACGGGAGGCGTGCGCTGCAAACCAGGTTCGCGGCACGCCTTTTTGCAGGCTTAGCTATGTAAAGATCGCGCGAAGCGCGTCCAGCGCAGACGGATCATCGATGGTTGCCGGATCGGCCGGATTTTCGCCATCGGCCAATTGCCGGATAGTCTTGCGCAGGATCTTGCCCGAGCGCGTCTTGGGAAGCGCGGCGAGTATGTGAACCTGCTTCAGTGCCGCCACAGGGCCAATTTCTTCACGAACGCGGGCGACCAATTGCGCCTCCAATTCCTGAGGGTCGGGTGACTGGCCTTTCTTCAAGACAACGAAACCCAAAGGCAACTGGCCCTTGAGTTCATCTGCGCGGCCAATGACCGCGCATTCAGACACCGCCGGGTGCCGGGCGAGCACTTCTTCCATGGCCGAAGACGACAAGCGGTGGCCTGCAACATTGATGACATCGTCAACCCGGGCCATCACGAAGCAATATCCGTCATCGTCCAGATATCCGGCATCGCCGGTCATGTAATAACCGGGATATTCCGCGAAATATGAGGCGTGGAACTGGGCATCGTCTTCCCAGATGCCGCTGGTAAAGCCCGGCGGAAGCGGCAATCTGGCAACGATCGTGCCGGTCTCACCCGCTGGAACGGGATGGCCCTGCTCATCTAGGCAGGCCAGTTCCCAGCCAGGCATCGGCACGCCGGCTGCTCCGGGTTTGATGGGCAAGCGCTCGATCCCAAGTGGATTTCCGCAAATCATCGAGCCGGTTTCGGTCTGCCACCAGTGATCGATGACCGGCACATCAAGCAAGCCGCCCAGCCATTCCAGCGTCGCAGAATCGGTGCGTTCGCCCGCAAGGAAAATCGCGCGCAGGCTCGACAAATCGGCCTCTTGCAGATCATCACCATTCGGGTCAGCCTGTTTGATCGCGCGGATGGCCGTGGGCGCCGTGAAGAAGGCGCTTACCTTGTGCTTGGCCATAATCTGCCAGAAAACACCGGCATCGGGCGTGCCAACTGGCTTGCCTTCAAAGATGACGGTCGCATTGCGATTGAGGAGCGGCGCGTAGCAAATGTAGCTGTGGCCAACGACCCAGCCGACATCGCTGGCCGCCCAGAACGCTTCTCCTGCCGCGCAGTCGTAAATGGCGTTCATCGACCATTGCAGCGTCACAAGATGTCCTCCGGTGTCGCGCACGATGCCCTTCGGCTTTCCCGTCGTCCCCGATGTGTAGAGCAGGTAAAGCGGGTGCGTTGCTTCCACTTGCACGCATGCAGCGGGAGTTGCCTCGGCGATCTCTGCATCCCAATCGAACCAGTCGGCCCGGTCCACATCGGCTGCCAGTTGCGGGCGCTGCCACATGATTGTCGCCGCCGGTTTGTGCCTGGCAAGCGCATAGGCATTGTCGAGAATGGGCTGGTAAGCGATGATTTTCGAAACCTCGATGCCGCAGCTGGCGGTTAGCACCAGTGTGGGCCGCGCATCGTCAATCCGCTTGGCCAGTTCTGGCGCGGCGAAGCCGCCAAACACCACCGAATGCACGGCCCCGATCCGCGCACAGGCCAGCATCGCCATGACAGCTTGCGGCGAATTGGGTAGATAGATCAGCACCCTGTCACCCATGCCCACCCCACGCGCGGCAATGGCCCCCGCGAGTTTCGCAACACTCTCCTGCAATTGCGCGAAACTGGTGAGGGACGATGTGCCTGTGACCGGGCTTTCGTAGATCAGTGCAGTCTGATCCCCGTGCCCAGCAGCGACATGACGATCAACGCAATTGTAGCAGGCATTTATCATGCCGCCGACGAACCAGCGCGCGAGGCCATTCTCGCCCGTTTCATATGTTTCGCGCCACGGCTCGTCCCAATGCAGCGCCTGTGCGGCCTGTTCCCAATGGTCTTGCGGATTGTCCAGCGCGTTGGTGTAAATGCGGGCGTAGCTTTGCTGAGGTTTGGTCATTGGAGAAACCTACAACATGAGTGCGCGGGGCCGAAGTGCGGAAGTGAACTTCCCCGCAGACCGGCTATGTCTTGCGGGGTCTCGCGGGATCGCAAATGATCGGAGCAATGGACGGGCTGGCTGTGATGTCGGCGAAAAGCAGTGCCCTGAAGCCGTGCATTCTGAACCCCCGCCACGTTCCGACAGCTTTCTCGGCGGATCGGATAAGCGTGCCTTGCCGCCACGCCGCGTCGCTGTGTATAATCCCTCAGGTTAAGCCTTGGATACCTCCATATGCCGCGCACAGCGTATCGCGCATGTTGGTGCCGGGTAAACAGCTTTTTCAGGAGGCATTGTCTGATGTCCGGTAACAGTGCGCAGGATAATTACGCGGACGTTTGCAATGGCAGTCTAGTTCCGGGGCGCAAATCCGCATTGCTGATTGTTGATGTTGTGGTGGCCTATCTCGAAACAGGCTCGCCGCTGTTCATGGAATCCGCCGAAGCGGCGCGGCAGAGCAATGTCCGGCTGGTCCAGGCCGCACGCAAAGCGGGGATGCCGGTCATCTTCACCAATGTTGAATTTCAGGCGGGCGGTGTGGATGGCGGCGTCTTCTATCGCAAGCTTCCTGCGCTCAAGAGCTTTGATGCGGGTTCACCGCTGGGGGCTTTCCCGGACGGATTGACGCCGCAGGCCGGGGAACTGGTGGTGACCAAGCAATATGCCTCTGCCTTCTTTGGCACTTCGCTCGCCGCGACGCTGACGGCGATGGGCGTAGATACCTTGCTCATCACCGGTTATTCAACGTCCGGCTGCGTTCGCGCCACGGGTGTCGACGCAATGCAGCACGGGTTTATCCCGCTGATTGTGCGCGATGCCTGCGCTGATCGGCATGAAGGCCCGCATGAGGCGAACCTGTTTGATCTTCAGGCCAAATATGCCGAGGTGATCAGCGAAGATGAGGCGCTAAAGGTCATTGGCTAGCAGCACGGGTTGATTGCGCGGCCCTCATCATCCGCTCCATCGGCCCAGCAATAGTATCCCAACAAAACGCGCCCGCACCCGCAATTGCGTCAAGTCAAAGGTCGCTGCCAGCGATTTTCAGGAAAGGTGCCGGTGCTGTTGCCACTACAAGTGGCGGTGCTGTCAGACTAACAGACCGGCTGGCTTTCTGCGTCTGGGTCTGGGTTATGCCCTAACCGTCCACCGTCATTCTGCAATCAGGTACGTTTAATCTGCCAAGACCTCCGCGAGGTCCAGATCCCGATCAGCGTCGCACGCCAACCATAAAGAGAGGCCTAGCACCGGAACCGGCTGGCCACCTTGTGGGGCGCCAGTCAGTCGGGTCAGGAGCCTGGTTTCCCGAGTAGCTTTCCAGAAGAAATGTCGACCGACACCACTCCGTCTCTGACCCGAATATCGAATACCTTAATAGGCTTTGTCGCCGGAAGCTTGTCCGGCCAACCAGTTTTTAGATCGAATGCCGAGCCATGTAGCACGCATTCAAGATGGCAATTCTCCAGAAATCCCTCCGACAAACTCCAGTTCCCGTGAGAACATTTATCGGCAACCGCAAAAAATTCGCCATCGGAATTACACACCGCCATTGCTTCTTCTGCCCCGTCGGGCTGGAAGCGTACAACTTGGCCCTCCGGCAAGTCGTCGCTTCTGCATACCTCAACGTACACGTCTTAACCCTTCTTCTAAAACGGCAGGCGCAACGCTCATCGGTTCCGCCTCGTTTCCTACCAGAATATAGCTGAATAGTTCCATATCGTCAGCAATTGCCCTTATGGTCGGGGGGGCAGGGCAGCCCCCCCCCGATTTTGACGGCCTAGTAATCGAACTGGAGCGTCAACCCATAAGTTCGTGGCGGCGCGAACGTACCGAAGGCAATTCGATTACCACGTTGCGTGAAGACATGCGTACGATAGACTTCGTCCGTAATATTTCTAACCCAAGCCTGGACCATCCACCGGTCATCATGGGAATGCCAGGCAAGCCAGGCGTCTGCCACGGTGTGCTCAGGAATCACGTCCAGCGGATTATTGTCGACATTCGTATATGAGATGCTCTGGTATCGTGCGTTTGCATTGGCAACGAGATACCCGTGGTCACCACCGAGATCAAATTCATACTGAATGTGCCCGCCAGCGCTATGCTCAGGAGCCTGACGAAGGACATTGCCTGAAAAATCGCCCCCTCCGGAAATATCAGGGGTTCCAAAGAAGTCCTCGAACGTAGCATCGAGATAAGAATAGAACCCGCCAATCTCCAAGCCATCGGTCAACAAGGCTGTGAATTCTGCCTCCAGGCCAAGGATTTCAGCATTGGCAGCGTTCTCGGTGATGAATTCGCCAGCTCCCGATGTGGGCGGCTGAAAGAAGCGAGTAACCTGCAGGTCCTTGTAATCCACATAGAAGCCCGACAGATTAATACGCAGATGCCTATCGAAGAAATCACCCTTTAGACCGATCTCGTAGTTTGTGGCCTCTTCAGGTTCGAATGGCGTGGTCGCGCCTTCAGCAGTAGTTGCAGAGCCAGTGTAACCGCCACTCTTGAAGCCGGTCGACACTGTTCCATACAGCATCACATCGTCTGCAATGTCGTAATCGACGGCAAGCCTCCAAGAGAAGTTGTCCCAACTGTCGCTACCGCTCGTCGGATCGAATTGGGAGAGGACAAGTTGCAGGGCGGGGGACTGCGGCATGTCGTTAAACGCTACGATCTCCTTTTCTTCGTAGGAAAACCGCCCCCCGGCCGTTAGAGTCAAACGAGGTGTGACCTCGTAGCTACCCTGCGCAAAGCCCGCGATTGCCCAACCATCAAAAAGCATATTTGCGATGGCGTAATTCGGTTCGAGTGATGCATCTGCAATAGCTGTAAACAGAATTCCTTCTGCCCGGTTTATTTCTTCGGTCGTAGCAAAGGCACCGACTACCCAATTGAAGGGACCGCCATTCGACGCAAGACGCACTTCACCGGTAAACTGTTGCGAATCCTCCCAAATGATATCCGAATTGTCAAAAGTGAAGCCAATCGAAGGATCGCCAAGCAGGATATCATTCGGGTTTCCATTGGAGCCGGTGAGGTCGATGACCGGAGAGGGAGGCAGACCGGTATCGTCGTGTTCGAAGAAGTAGTCGGAATCACGGTAGGCCGCATTGAAGGTCAATGTGCCGAAGGAAAGTTGCTTGTTGATCTCAAGCATCGCACCGAAAGCCTCGCGGCTCCCGCCATTGTCATCCTCACCAAGATATGTGCGAACCGAGTCCGCTCCTCCCAACGCGATATCCACGGCAATAGGATCTGACGCGCACCCGCAATCATGGAGTGGCCCTGCAGAACCGACCGGCTGTCGGTTGATGTTGCCAAGCTCTTCGTCCACGCCGTCCAGCGATAGCAAGACGTCCAGCGTATCAGACGGCTCCCAGACGGTCTGCCAGCGCCAGGAAAACAGATTGTTCCCACCTATACGCTCAACCGACCCAGGCACCCTTGACTGCTCCACCACCTGCTCGGGAATGATCCAATCATCATATCCATCGAACGTTCGGCGACTGAAGGTAAATTTGGTGTACAGATTATCCGCCACCGGAACATTGATAAGTCCGGCAGTATCAAACTGGCCGTAATTGCCGATGGTTTGCCGCAAGCGCGCCCGGAAAGTACTGTCGGGCCTGCGCGTAACATAGTTGATGACGCCGCCAATCGAATTCTTGCCGAAGAGAGTACCCTGCGGACCGCGCAGAATCTCTACCCGCTCCAGATCGAAGATATCGACATTCGATGCGCTACGCGCAGCAAAATAGACACCATCAACCATCACCAGGGTGGAATCCGATGCACCTGCGCCATCTTCCTTCGTTCCGATCCCACGGATCGAAATCTCCGGCTGGCCAGGCTGGAAAGTGTTGAACGATAGCCCAGGCGTTATCTGAGCGAGATCGGTCGTGCTGGTAATGTTCCCATCTTCCAGTACGTCGCCCGAAACAGCCGAGATGGCCACCGGAATGCTTTGGGCCGACTCTTCCCGTTTCTGGGCAGTCACGACGATTACACCGAGACCCGAGGACTCCTGAGCTTGAGGGGCGTCCGGTTCGGTCGCTCCATCATCTTGCGCAAAGGCAGTGGCTGGAAACAGTGCAAATGGCGCGCACGCCGCCAGTAACCAACCACGTCCGGTAAGAATGGTATTGGATTGTTTAACCTTCATAACTTCCCCTCCTGTCGCCTCCAGTGACTGATCAAACCAAAGTCGTCACTTGTTAAGCAAGCGCTTAGTTAGTTCCGTTTTGAGATATGGTCAAGGCACCATTCCACTGGATGTGCGCGATCTATGGGCAGCTGATGCGCAGCGGCCGTATGGAGGATCGCTGATGGTGTTTTCCGGCGGCAGCACGGGCTGATACGAGGGAACGTGGAACGCGGCATCGAAAAATGTGCATCCTGCCGGTCTGCCAATGTGAAGCAGGGGCGAGATTTGTAGTGGCACGTCCTACATTCTTGATCAGGACGGTTTCCTAGGCAGAGATGAGTTCCGAAATTGTTCCTATGGAGCGGCCCGGCATCCCGGACATCGGCACCTTTGTCTGGCTGTGAGCAGCCATTTGTGCCTATCTAGCTGGCTTTAGCAATTCGCGCAGAGCGAAGTCTGGATCACCCAGTTGTTCTGCCGCCCCTTTGTGCCGACGTTCGACCAGACGTTTGCCAATGCTCATATCTGCCGGACGGTTGACCGTGAGCGCCCCTTCGACCACCTCACCTGAGCGGAGGAATACGGCGAAGGCGTTACTTTCTATATTGCCGCGCACGATTACTTCGGCATCGACTGGAATGTGGCCGCAGAACTGGATGTTGAGATCGGACTGATCGCTCCAGAACCAGGCCGGGCGGCAATAATCACTCTTTTGG
>DFBR01000163.1:0-14413 GCA_002367375.1 Erythrobacter sp. UBA3075
ATGAAGGTGGGCAGCCGTGGAGCCGTTGCCGCAGCCTAGCTCGAACACGCGCTTGGACGATCCATGCGCCTGCAAAAGCGGCTCCAGCGCAGGCATGAGATAGCCATGCGACAGGGCCGCACCTTTCGTCTGGAATTCGTAAACCGATACATCCATCACGTGTGGCTCGCCTTACCTAAGGTTTCTTGCATCTCACAGATCACGATTGGCACAACCTGACCGGATGGTCACCAGTGTAATCGCACGCAGGCGCAAATTGATGCTCTGGCCGATTCACCCAGAACTTGCGGAAGCGGCTCAAGGCAGACTAGGTCAGCCACCTGTTTCCAAGACCACAATGGAACCCAGCATACACATATGACCAAAGCAATTCTCCTTGCTCTGCCGCTGGTTGCCATCATTGGGATCGGTGTGTCCTATCTCATCTCGCCGCTGCACACTTTCAACACGCTGGTCCCGAAGGATGGCGGCAGTCGGCAGGCGGCGGAAGGGATTGCCTATGGCGACCATGAACGCCAGCAGCTCGACATCTATGCCCCGCACGCAGAGGCAGATGGGCCGCGCCCGGTCATCGTGTGGTTCTATGGCGGCAGCTGGAACAGCGGCTCGCGCGAGGGCTATGCCTTCGCCGGAAGGGCGCTGGCGGCGCGCGGGTTTGTGACCGTGGTCGCCGATTACCGACTGGTGCCCGAAGTGCGCTTTCCCGGCTTTGTCGAAGACGGCGCAGATGCTGTGCGCTGGGTACGCGAGAATATTGGCGATCATGGCGGCGATGGCGAACGCATTGTCCTCGCAGGCCATTCGGCAGGCGCCTATATCGCTGCAATGCTGGCGAATGATCCGCAATGGCTGGGCGAAGATCGTGATGCCTTGGCCGGGATGGTCGGGCTGGCGGGTCCGTATGACTTCTATCCCTTCGACACCTCATCCACGGTTGATGCCTTTGGCGAGTGGCACGAACCAGAGGCCACGCAGCCGGTCACTTTCGCCGACGACACCGCGCCTCCTGCCCTGTTGCTGACCGGCGCTGATGACACAACGGTGAAGCCGCGCAATTCAGAAGCGCTAAGCGCGCGATTGGATGAAGCGGGCGTCGAGGCTGAACTGGTGCGCTATCAGGACATCGATCACATCGACATCGTGATTGCCCTTTCGCGCCCCTTACGTGGGCGCGCCGCAGTGTTGGATGATCTGACGGTTTTTGCACGGCGCGTCACATCACAAGCCCAATAGCCATCCCGGCCCGGCTGCATTAGACTTCGGCCATGGCTTCGCTTGGCTTCAGCGTCGATGATTTGCTGCCCCGCGCGCGCGGTGGCGGAGCGTTGAAGATGGGGCTGGTGGCACTTTCCGAAAGTGAATGGCTAGAACCCGATCCTGATCTGGCCGCGCGCGGCGCAGCCTTTGATGCGCATCCCGAGTCCGTCCAAATGACGCCGGCTGCCGTGGCTCCGGGCCAGGAGATTGCGGCGATGCTGGGCGTTTCCGGCGGATTGGAGGGCGCAGCGCGGTCCGTATGGGAGGACATGTGCCTGCTCGCGCCAGAGGGTGAAGGTGGAGCTTATCTCCTGATCGGGGCAGCCGTTGCCTTTCCCACTGATTGGAAGCCGGAAGACAAGCTCGGCCTACCACTCATCGGATTGCACAGGCCAATCCATGGCTATGCTGACCAGCTGGCAAGCGGCGTCGATCACTTTATGGCGAAGCTCAAGCCGGGCCGCATTTTCGGGCGCTGCAACTGGTTTGTCAGCCCAACGCCCGCGCTACGCTGGATCGATACTGAGCCACCCGAAGTGACTTTCGCGCATGTCACGCCGGAAAATGCGGGCGAGACCCTGTTCGTGCGCTGCGAGCGTCAAACTTTGCGCCGCCTGCCGGACACGGGCGCGATCCTGTTTACAATCGGCGTCTATCGCACACCGCTGGGCCAGCTATCGGCTGACAATATCGCGCGCATGGCGCAGGCCATGGCGACGATCCCGCCGGAAGAGGCCGAGCGGCGCGGCGCAGCATATTTCGCGCCGCAATTGCTGAGCTTCGCCGCCAAAGCCACGGTCTAGCGTTCCTGCCCTAACGTTCCTGCATCGACTCGCGGGTCGTCTTGAGCAACGGCTTGGTGAGATATTCCCACACCGTCTGGCTACCGGTCAGGATCTCGGCGGTCGCCGTCATCCCTGGCTGGAGATCGATGGTTTGGCCCTCACTGCGCGGGCGCATGGTGTCGGTCTCGACTTCCAGATTGACCCGGTAATAGACGTTGGCTGAGCCATCCTCGCGCTGTTCGGACAGCGTATCGGGGCTGATATAGACGACCTCGCCATCGCCCGAGCCGTAGACTGCGCTGTCATAGGCATCGAAATTCACCCGCGCACGCTGACCATTCTGGACGAAGGCGATGTCGCGCGGCGGCACCTGTGCTTCCACAATCAGCCGCTCGCCGGTTGGCACGATTTGCAGCACTTCGTCGCCCGGACGCAGCACACCGCCGACTGTGGTCAAGCGCACGTTCTTCACGATGCCATCGGTCGGCGCAGTCAGCGATGCAGAGCGCAGGCTGTCCTGCCGCTGTGTGAACAATTGCTGCGCGGCAACAAGCTCTTCCTCAGTCTCGGCAAATTCGGTCTGGAGGTCGCGGATATATTGCGCGCGAATGTTGGAAATACGCCCCTCTGTCTCGACGATTGTGCGCTGCATCCGGATGATTTCCGAGCGCGCAACATCGCCGGTTTCGACAAGTGGCAGCAGCAGATCGAGCTCCTCCTGTTGCAGCGCCGCCAAATTGCGCAGCGAGCCGACTTCCGACTGCAAAGCCGCACGGCGACGGGTGAACAATTGCCGCTGATTGGCAGTAAATTCGGGAAAATCGCTCAAGGTTGTAGGAAAACTCAATGACTTGTCGAAGAGTTCGGCGTCAATGCGCGCCATCCGACTTTCCAGCGCCGCAACCCGCGCGCGTGCCTCGGCAACGCCAGCGGTCAATTGCACCGTGTCCAGCTCAACCAGCAGATCGCCTGCCTGCACGAGGTCACCCTCGCGAACATTGATCCGGGCGATTGCCCCGCCCTCCTCGCTCTGCACGACTTGCACCCGGGCATAGGGAACTACGCGGCCGGGTGCGCGGGTGACCTGATCCAGCTCTGCCCATTGCGACCATGTGATGAAGCCGACCAGCGTCACACTGATGGCGATGATGATCCAGTAGGATGGACGCAATCGCATCATGACGAAGCCTTCTTCTTGCTGATGGAGGACGTAACCGTCCCTTCGGCCGATGGCGCGGGTTTGCCGCCTGCTCCGCCCTTTTCGCCAAGCTTGCGCGGAGCGAGTTCGCGCAGCACATCCTGCGTCGGGCCGTCCTTCACCACCTTGCCGCCGGCCATCACGATGATGCGGGTGAAGCGCGGCAGCAATTGTGGCTTGTGCGTCACCATCACCATGATGTTGTCCTTGCCCAATTGCGTGTCGATCGCTTCCAGCGCAGCGCTTTCGGTCAGCTGGTCAAGCGAGGCTGTGGGTTCGTCCAGCAGCCACACCTTCGGCTCGGAAAGCAGCAGGCGGTTGATCCCGACCATCGCGCGTTGCCCGCCTGAAAGCCCGCGGCCACCTTCCTGAATTTGCAGCGAGAGGCCGTCGGGCTGCGACGCGATCATGGCATCAAGCCGCGTCGTGCGGGCGATTTCCATGATCTCCTCATCGGTCACATCGCCCAGACCCATCGCCAGATTGTCGCGCAGAGTGCCGTTGATCAGCCGCGCGTCCTGCGAGACGTAGCCGACATGGCGCCGGGCAATGTCTTCGGCGACTTGCGACAAATCCAGCCCGCCAAGCAACACATTGCCCTGCTGCGGAGAATACAGCCCGCTCATCAACTTGAGCAGCGTCGATTTGCCCGACCCGATCCCGCCGATGACCGCGACGCGTTCGCCCGGCTCAATCTTCAGTGCTTCAATTTCCAACGCCGGACGCTGGGTGCCCGGGTAGACGAAAGCTGCGCTCCTGATCTCGTAACCGCCATCCATGTGATCGGGCCGCAGCGCACCTGCGCCGCTGGCCGGATCGAGCGGCAACACCATGATTGAATCGAGTGCTTTGAGCGAGGAACGGGCATAACCCCACTGCACGATCAAATTGGGCAATTGCGCAACCAGTGGGCCATTTATGCGTCCCGCGATGATCGAACAGGCGAGCAGCGCACCAGTGGTGATCTGACCCTGCGAAGCGAGGTAAGCACCCCACCCCATGATCGCAACATAGGCAGTCTGTTGCAGCGTAGAGAACAGCGACCCAGCAATGGCCGAGGCCTTTTTCACCGGCATTTCATAATGGTGGATTTCGCGCACCAGCCGGTTCCAGCGCCCCATCATGAACCAGCCGCCACGATTGGCCTTCACAGTCTCGGTCGCGTCGAGCGATTCAACCAGCATCCCGTTCTTGCGGTTACCGCTTACCTGCGCACGGTCGGTGCCATTGCGGATGATCTTACTGAGGATCATGGCGAGGATCAGCGCAACCGGCAGGCTGATAATCGGCACCAGCGCCAGCTTGCCGCCGATCATGGCGATCACAGTGATGAAGAAGATGGCAAAGGGCAGGTCGGCCAGCATGAACAGCGAGCCCGACGACATCACCTGCCGGATCTGTTCCTGCCCGCGCAATTGCGATGCCATGGTGCCAATGCCGGGAGGCCGCGCATCGAGCCGGATGGCCTGTGCGCGGGCGAAGAAGAACTCGCTCACCTCGGCATCAATATCCTGCGCCTCTCGCTCAATCAGCAGGGCACGCAGGCTGCGCAAACACAGATCCAGCAGCAGCGCAAAACCCACGCCCGCTGTCAGGACAAATAGTGTGTTGTAGCTCGCGAGCGGGATCACCCGGTCGTAAAGCTGCATCGAATAGAGCGACGTTGCCAGCGTCAGCAGATTGGCAAAAACTGTCGCCAGTCCCGCCATCACCAATGGCTGCTTGCGCCGCTTGATCGCGCGCCAGAATACCGAAATCGCTTTGCCGCCATCGCTGGAGAGCGGATCGGGCAGATACATGGTGAAGAACCGCTGGTCGGGATTGTATGGCAACACGGAACGCTCGCCCACCAGCGCCATGACATCATCGCCATCCCATTGCTGCACCACGGCCCAGCCGCAGGTGTCATCATATACGATCAGCGGGAATTGGTCTGGACGCGGTCGGCCTTCGATACGGCGCGCAGGCTCCCAGCCGATCACGGCGATCAGACCTGGCAGAGCATCAATACCTTCAGCCAGCTCGACTTCGCGCAGCTCTAATTTCCAATGCGGCGACAAGGGCTTGCCGGTGGCCTTTGCGTAATTTTCTACCGCGCGTTCGGCGCTGCCATCGCTCACTGTGTTTCCCCAAACCCGTCTTGTTCTGATCGGATCTCATCCGCACCGTCAGGCTGCCAGCGGCACGACAGCGCCAGAATGCGCGCTGTTGCAGCCGCTGAGCCGACGCGCGCATCGCTTTCCGAAAGCCGCGCACTGGCCGCTTCACGCGTGGCATTCATGACATCAAGCCAACTGCGCCGCCCGGCAATAAACTGACGCTGGTAGCTGGCGATGATCTCGTCTGCGGCATCGGCTGCGATGACGCCCGAAACGATGCGCCGTTCGGCCGCGCGCACCAGCACAAAATCGCGGCGCAATTGCGCGCGTAGCACGCGCTCTGTTTCGCCAAATTGCGCAATCGCCCGGCGGATGCGCGCATCGCCCGCCTCAACTGCGGTGATCTGCGATTGGCCAGGACCAAGTTGCGCCCGCAGGACCAGCGCGGCGCGCGCTCCGGTGATTTCATTCTGCGATACCTGTAACAGCAATTGCGGCCAAATCTGCGCCTTGGCGATGGCGCGCTGCGCTTCGGCAACGGCAATCAGATCGGTCAATGCGTCAAGACTAGGGCTGCAAGCGAGCGCCTCTGCCAGAGCGATGTCTTCGGGCGGCAGCGTGCTGGCGATGCCCGATGGCGGTAGCTCCGGCTCCACCACGACGCCGCCGGTCAGCTCGCGCAGGCTGAGCAGTGCAGAATCGCGCGCTTCCTGCGTGACGGTCAGATCAAGCTCGACCTGCGCGGTGCGCGAACGGCCCAGCGTCAAATCGGCCAGCGGCGAGACTTCTTGATCGACACGCCGCCCGATCGCCGCGAGCAAATCATTGTGTTCTTCAAGGCTGCTCTCGAGCACGGACACACGCTCAGCTGCCAGGACATAGTCATAATAGGCTGACACCACCCGCAGCACGATATCGCGTTGCGCCTCGCCCACGCGGTTTTCGCCGACGCGCAAGGATGCGCGCGCGCGGTCGATCTCGCCGCTGATCCGTCCGCCCGCCCAAATCGGCTGTTCGAGCACGGCATTGAGCGCAAACCCGTCCTGATCGGCGAAGGATGAACCCTCTGTCGCCGCAAGCGCTTCTACCGATACGCTCGGATAACGCTGCCAGCGCGCCACGCGAAGGTCAGCATCAAGCGCATCGGCCTCCGCTTCGGCAGCGCCGACAATTGGATGCGTAGCCGCGGCAAGCGCAGCAGCAATATCGAGCGGGTCGGGGATGGCGATGGGTGCCGGCTCGCGCAGGATCTGCGCGTCCTGCGCAGGCGGGCCATATGGCCGAAGTGTGGTCAGCTCTGGTGCAGCGGCATGCTCAGATGCTTCTTCTGGCGCGCCCGGTGCCGCAGCATCCTGCGCGCCCGCACTCGCCGCGACAGCGAACAGAACACAGCTTGCAACAGGTTTGGCGAAGGCGCGCATCATACCATTTCACGGAGGAAGAGACCGGCGCATCACCCGGATGACGACGGACAAACTCGGCCAAAACAGGATTCCCCCCCGGAAACACCCCTGACCTGAATACGGATTTATCTGGCAAGCCTTCTCGACATTTCGACAATTCAAATCAACACACTATTTTCGCAGCGCAAAAAGAGCCGTTGCGCTGCGACATAAGCGAAACACACGCCGCGCGGTGTTGACACCGCTATTCCGCTGTCCGTATTGCTCCTGTAATACACGTTGGTCGAGCCGTATCGGCAGTTCCTCGATAGCGGGTTCCGAAAACTTGTCTCAACCGCAACCAGTCAGGTCAATTCGTTTCTGAGGACGATCATCCAAGTGCAGTTTGGGTCATGATCTTCGTCATGATCGCATTATTGCTCAATCGCATCGCGCATAGTTGATGGGGCATTATAACAATCTCGTAATTGGAACGGGTAGAAAGAGCCGCTAAGGCCTTCAGGGGAAAGAAATATCGGGGGACAGCATTTCATGCATTGCGATGGCAAACACAGCGTTGCTAGGCGAATTTCTGGCAAGAAAGTGCGTCTTGTCGCACTTGGCCCGTGCCTGTTGGCGCTGGGCGCCTGTGCCACCGCGCAAGTTGATATATCCACGCCGACGGTTGCTGTGCCTGCCGACTGGGCGCAGAGCAATTCTGTCCCGATCTCCACCGACCTGACACAATATTGGACATTACTTGGCGATCCGCTGCTTTCGGATTTTGTCGAACAGGCGATAGTCGAGAACCGCGACCTCGCGGTCAGTGCTGCTCGGCTGGATCAGGCGCGCGCCTCACTGGTCCAAGCACGAGCGGGATACCTTCCCAGCCTTGGCGCATCGGGCGGCGTAAACCGCGATATCGGCGATTTTGCCCGTGATGGTGCGCAATTCTCTCTGGGAGCGGATGCTTCTTGGGAAATGGATTTGTTCGGCCAGATTTCGGGCAGTGTGCGCGCGGCTGAGGCCGATCTGGCCGCATCGGGATATTCGCTGGCCGATCTCCAGCGGCTGATCGTCGGGCAAGTTGCCATTGCGACAATCAATGCCCGAGCAACCGCGCAGCAGCTTGAAATCGCGCGCGGCACGCTCGCTTTTCAGGACGACAATTTGCAGATCGCGCGCTGGCGCAATCAGGCCGGGCTGGTCAGCAGTCTCGATGTCGAACAGGCCCGCGCCCAGCGTGCGGCGACGGCGGCGACGGTGCCGCTGCTCGAAAGCAGCCTCACATCCACTGCCAATGCCATTTCGACGCTGATCGGTGAACCGCCGGGCCGCGTGCTGGATGCGATTGTCGCGACCAAACCGTCTCCCATTCCCGATCCACAATTGATTGCCGGGTTCGAGGCACCCGCAGATGTCCTGCGTCGCCGTCCGGATGTGCGCGCGGCTGAGGCCGGTCTGGTCGCTAGCAGCGCCCGCATCGGCGTGGCCCGGGCGCAATTGCTGCCGCTGGTGCGGTTGTCCGGGACCATCGGCACCGGACAGGCAAATCTTGGCAGCCTGTTCGATGTCATCACTGGCAGCCTTTTTGCAGGCGTCAGCCAGCTGATTTTCGATGGCGGGCGCACGCAGGCGCAGGTAGACAGCGCAGAAGCCGGCGCGCGCGCTTCGCTGGCCAGTTGGGAACAATCGATCCTGAACGCGCTGGAAGATGTTGAAAGCGCCGCAGTCGATCAGCGCACGTCTGATCAGCGAGTAGTGATCAATTTTGAAGCAGTCGATGCTGCCAGCAATTCCGCCCTGCTGGCGCGCAGCCAGTATCAGGCGGGATTGACCGATTTCCGCACTCTGCTGACAGCGGAGAACCAATTGCTCTCTGCCCAAAACGGCCTGATCGCCTCACAGGCTGATCGTGCCATCGCCTTTGTCCGCCTTACCCAAGCGCTGGGTGGCGGCTGGGCCAGCGCCGATTATGATTTTCCGCTGCCCGTAGCGGCTGATAGCCTATCCGACAGGAACTCCGAATGAGCCAGACTGACACTGAAACCGCTGAAAACGGCGATATCGAGAGCTATCTCGACGAAGGCAAGCCGAAGAAATGGTACAAGCGCAAACGCTGGTGGGCGCTGGCTGTTCTAATTCTCGTGATCCTCTTCGGCATTTCGCAATGCTCGGGCGGCGAACAGCAGCCCGACTACATCACCGCAGAGGTGGAAACGCGTTCGCTCGATCTGTCGGTTACGGCCACAGGCAATCTGCGCCCGACCAATCAGGTCGAGGTCGGCTCCGAAGTCTCAGGCCGGATCGACCGCGTGCTGGTGGATGTGAACGATCAGGTTTCGCGCGGGCAGGTTCTCGCCATCATCAACACCGAAGTGATCTCAGACCAGATTCGACAGAGCCGCGCCAATCTGAATGCCACTCGTGCGCAGGTAAACCAAGCTCAGGCTACGCTTGATGGCGATGAGGCCCAGCTCAACCGCCTGTTGGAAGTGCAGCGCCTTTCGGATGGCCGTGTGCCCAGTGCTGCGGAAATCGATCTCGCCCGCGCCGCAGTAAACCGTGGCCGCGCCAGCGTTGCGGCCGCACAGGCCAATGTCAGTGCGGCACAGGCACAGCTTTCCTCTTCGCAGGTGAGCCTTGACCGCGCAACGATCCGCTCACCTGTGTCAGGCGTTGTGCTCGCACGTCAGGTAGAGCCGGGTCAGACCGTGGTCGCCAGCTTCAACACGCCGACCCTGTTCGTGTTGGCAGAGGATCTTGCGACGATGCAGCTGCGCGTGGATCTGGATGAGGCCGATGTCGGGCAAGTCGAAGCCGCGCAGGAAGCCACTTTCACCGTGGACGCCTATCCTGGTCGCCGCTTCCCCGCGACGGTGGAGCGCGTCGATCTCGCCTCCAACAACATCGCCCTGCAAAGTCAGCAAACTCAGCAAGGCCAGCAGGTCGTGAGCTATGAAGCGCGGCTGACTGTGGGCAACAATGAGGGTCTATTGCGCCCCGGCATGACCGCCACTGCCACTATCGCGACGCAAAGCACCGGCGAGCAGATGCTGGTGCCCAACGGCGCGCTGCGTTTCGATCCTGGTGAAGAAGAGGAAGAAGGCGGCATTTTTGGAGACCAGGATTTCGGGCTTGAGCAGAATGACGAAGCTTCGATCGGCGTCGGCAGTCGCCAGACCGTTTACACCGTCGGTGAAGAAGGCGAATTGAACACCATCGAAGTCGTGACCGGCCAGAGCGATGGACGCATGACTGTAGTCACCTCGGAAGAGCTGGAGGTCGGCATGGAAATCGTAACCGGCATTCGCGCAGGCGGGCAGTAAACGCGCGGTGACCGATCACAAGCTCATCGAACTGGAAGGCATTACCAAGACCTTCGGCACCGGCCCGGCGGCGTTTCAGGCGCTGAAGGGCGTCGACATGGCCATCGATCGCGGCGATTTCGTCGCAATCATGGGGCCATCGGGTTCGGGTAAGTCGACCACTATGAACATCTTGGGCTGCCTTGATGTACCGACCAGCGGCATTTTCCGCTTTCGCGGCGTTGAGGTGCAGGCGCTGACGCGCGACCAGCGTTCGCTGCTGCGGCGGCGCTATCTCGGATTTGTGTTTCAGGGCTTCAACTTGCTGGCGCGCACGACCGCGCTAGAGAATGTCGAGCTGCCCCTGCTTTATCGCGGTGAGACGAAAAAGGCCCGCCGCGAGGCTGCGGAACGCTCGCTCGACAAGGTGGGATTGTTGCCATGGGCGACACATACTCCGGCAGAGCTTTCGGGCGGTCAGCAACAGCGCGTTGCAATCGCCCGCGCGCTTGTGTCCGACCCTGACGTGCTTCTGGCAGACGAACCGACGGGCAATCTCGACACTGAGCGTTCGCTCGAAATCATGGAATTGCTGAGAGACCTCAGCGACACAGGCATCACCGTGCTGATGGTGACGCATGAGGAAGAGATGGCCGAATATGCCCGCACTATCGTGCATTTTCGAGACGGGCTGGTGGAGCGTATTGATCGCGGCCACAAATCCGGTGCGCCAGTGAAGGAGCATTTCTGATGCGCATGATCGGTGCCACATTCCTGCTCGCCTTGCGGGAAATTCGCCGCCACTTGCTGCGAAGCTTTCTGACGACGCTGGGCATTATTATCGGCGTGGCAGCAGTGATCACCATGGTCACACTGGGTCAGGGCCTGACTGCCGATGTGCAAGACGATATTGCCGGCCTTGGCTCTGACGTGTTCATTGTGTTCCCAACAAGGACCGACCCCAATGTCTCACCGCCGCCCTTCGACGGGGAAGACATCACCTCAGTCGAGAATCAAATCCCCGGCGTGGAGAATGCGGCAGGTGCCGTTACCCGCGGAGCTGTAGCTTTTCATAACGGGCAAGATTGGCAAACGACGGTACAGGGCGCGGACCCCACTTTCTTCACGGCCCAATCAATCGACATCGTGGAAGGACGCGATTTCAACGAAGACGAAATCGCGCGCGGCGAAAGCGTCTGCATCCTAGGCCCCAAGGTCGTCGAGGAGATTTTTGTCGCAGACGAAGTTCTGGGCGAAGAAATGCGTATCGGCAATGTGTCATGCCAAGTCGTTGGCGTAGTTGATGAACGCAGTAATTCGGTTGGCGGCGGGAATGATGCTGATGATGTGCTCTTCATGCCACTCAAGACCGTGCAGCGCAGATTCAGCGGCAGCAGCAATGTCGACTTTTTCGTCGTGAAATACGATCCGGCCTATTCCAGCCTCACCATCCAGCAGCAACTGATTGCTCTATTGCGCGAACGCCGGGTGATTCAGGAAGGCGAGGACAACGATTTCAACATCATCGATACCGCCGAAATCAGCGATACGGTCAATCAGGTGACCGGCGTGATGACATTGGTGGTGACAGTTATCGCTGCAATCAGCCTGCTCGTGGGCGGCATTGGCATCATGAACATCATGCTGGTGTCGGTAACAGAACGCACCCGCGAAATCGGCATTCGCCTCGCCATCGGGGCACTTGCGCGCGAAGTACGCTTGCAGTTCCTGACAGAGGCCGTTGTGCTGTGCTGTTTTGGCGGGATGATCGGCATCCTGCTGGCATTCGGACTTTCCGTCCTGCTGGCGGGGGCAATCGACCTTCCGTTCATCTTCAACCCGGCGGTGAATATCATGAGCTTTGTGTTCAGCGCAGTCATGGGGATTATCTTCGGATATTATCCCGCCCACCGCGCCAGCAAGCTCGACCCGATCGACGCGCTGCGGCACGAATAGAAACTCGTCATCGCGAGCGTAACGACGCGATCCATCTCTCGCCCACGCGCATCTTTGCGAACTCGAGAGATGGGTTGCCGCGTCGTCTGCGGTTCCTTGTAATGATGAGGGTTGGCCTCAGGCCGTCTCCACCAGCACCAGTTCGCTGTCTTCCAGTGCATTGATGGTAATCGTATCGATCTCGGCAATCGCCACGCCATCACGCGCATTGGCGAACTCACCGTTCACTTCGACGCTGCCCGTTGCGGGAACAAGATAGGCGTTGCGGCCACCCAGCGCGTAATCGAGCGTCTCGCCTGCTTTCACGGTCGCCCCGACCACCCGCGCATCGGCGTTGATGGACAGCGCATCGATATCATCCGCATGACCACTCGCCAGCACGGCCCATTCCCCGGCACGGTCGCTTTTGGGGAAGGGCTTCGCGCCCCATTTGGGCGGCTCGCTCAGGCTGTGGCGATCAGGCAGGATCCAGATCTGGAAGAGCGTCGTCTCCTCATCTTCCTGATTGTATTCGGAGTGGCGGATACCCGTACCAGCACTCATCACCTGCACATCACCTGCTTCGGTGCGGCCCTCATTGCCGAGACTGTCCTTATGCGTGATCGCGCCGGTACGAACGTAAGTGACGATTTCCATATTGTCGTGGCCGTGCGGAGGGAAACCACTCTGCGCCGCAATCCGGTCGTCATTCCACACACGGATAGCGCCCCAGTGCATGCGTGCGGGATCATGATAGCCAGCAAACGAGAAATGGTGCTTGGCANNTTGGCACCGCCGAGGCTGTCGAAACTGCGAACTTCGATCATTGCGTGTCTCCTTTGCATAAGCAAATGGGGAGTGGCCAACTCCCCGCAATGTCGACGTTTCTTGAGCGGCCTAAAGTACCTCTATCAGCCCCGAATGATGGCACGGCATTCGCCAAGGCCAATGCGCGCGAAGCCGTCTTTTTCGGCATAGGCCGTCATGATAATTTCGTCCCCGTCCTCAAGGAATTTGCGCTCCTCGCCATTGGGGAGCGTGATTGTCTTCTTACCGCCTTCAGTCAGCTCGATTAGACTGCCCTCGCCGCCCTCTTCGCCGCTGGTCAGCGTTCCGGTGCCAAGCAGATCGCCCGGCTGGAGGTTGCACCCGCCAACGGAATGATGCGCGATCAGCTGCGCCGCGGTCCAATACATGGCCGTCATCGGGCCCTTGGAAAGGCGGTGCGGCGCGTCATTAGCTTCGCGCATTTTGGGTGTGGTGATCAGCACTTCCATCGTGATGCCGAACGCGCCCGCCGCCTGATCGTTTTGATCCATAAGATAGGGCAATGGCGCGGGATCGCCTTCAGGGCGTGGCGGCTGCGCGGTGCGGAACGGCGCAAGCGCATCCATCGTCACGACCCAGGGCGAAACGCTGGAGTGGAAGTTCTTGGCCAGAAACGGGCCGAGCGGTTGATATTCCCACGCCTGCAAATCGCGCGCGGACCAGTCGTTCAGGATCGAAATACCGGCGATATGCTCTTCAGCCTCTCCCACGGGGATAGGCTCGCCCAGCGCATTGCCCTGCCCGACCCAGATGGCCATTTCCAACTCGTAATCGAGGCGCTTCGACGGTCCGAAAGGCGGAGCTGCGCCATCATCGCCGGGCTTGGTCTGACCCGTGGGACGTTTCACATCGACGCCGGACACGCGGATTGAAGAGGAGCGGCCGTGATAGCCGATGGGCACATATTTGTAGTTCGGCAGCAGCGGATTATCCGGGCGGAACAGACTGCCGATGTTCATCGCATGATGAATGCCGGTGTAGAAATCGGTGTAGTCGCCGACCATGAAAGGCACGTGTAGAGTGCAATCGGCCGCCTGGTGCAGATGCGGCGTCACGACTTCACGCTGGCTTTCGTCAGTTAGCAGGCGAAACACGCCCTGGCGCAGTTGGTGAACCGGTTCGCGCCCAGCAGCAAACAGAATGTTGAGCATCGGTGCGCCGGTTGCTCGGGCAGCGTCCGCAGCCACGCCATCAAGCCTTCCGGCAAGAGCCGACACATCGAGGATGAAATCACCAATCGCTATGCCGCCGCGCGGGGTCGAGCCATCGGGCGGACCGAATACGCCCAACGGCAAATTTTGCACCGGGAAATTCGGGTGGCCGTCTGCGCCCTCAACCCAACTGGTGGCATTGGCGTCGTGGGTGAAATCGGTTTGAGTCATTTAAGGCAATCTCGCTTTCGGGAAGCCAGTCCAGCAGGCATCGTAATCGCTTTGCAGCAGCCCGCCAGTCATGGCGAATTGGGTGGTCTGAATGATCGCGCGGCTTTCAAACATGAAGGCCAGCGTGTTGTCGATCTTGGTGGGCTTAAGGTCGGCCTCAATCGCCTTTGCCGTGCTGTCGACATCGGGTCCGTGACCGTTGAACTGGTTGTGGAGCGACGCGCCGCCAGGGGCGAAAC